>JAEWGQ010000340.1 GCA_023388235.1 Actinomycetes bacterium
CTGGCCGGGGCGGCGCTGCCCGCGCCCGGGACGGCCGCGGACGTGCTCGTGGTCGTCGGCCCGGAGGGCGGGATCTCCGAGCGCGAGGTGGACGCCCTGGTCGGGGCCGGGGCGGTGCCGGTCCGGCTCGGGCCGCACGTGCTGCGGACGTCCACGGCGGGACCCGTGGCCCTCGCCCTGCTGGCGGAGCGCCTGGGTCGCTGGGCCTGACCCGCGGCCCGCCCGGGGCCCGGGACGCCGGAGCGGGGCGGGGGCGGCCGGGGGACCGGGACGTCGGTCCTGGGCCGTACGTCTCATCCGTGACGTGCGTCACGGTCCTAGCGTCGAAGGTGGCAGCGAAGGCGCTCTCACCAGGGATCCGACCGTGAACGCAGAAGTCCGGACCGGCAACGACCACCACGGGGCGCGTGCGGCGTCCCCCTCCTCCGCACCCGGCGGGAGCCGTCGACGACGCGCGCTGCTCGGGCTGACCGCGGCCCTGGTCGCGCTGCTGCCGGCGGGCTGCGCCGCGTCCGGCGAGGCCGGCTCCGGCGGCACGCACGGCGGCGAGGCGAGCCTCGTCCTGCCCGACCTGGGCGCCGTCACCGTGCTCGGCGGCGTGTCGGGCCGGCTGCTGCTGGGCCTCGGCCTGGTGGTGTGCCTGCTGGGGCTCGGCTTCGGCGTGGCGACCTACGTGCACCTGCGCCGGCTGCCGGTGCACGCCGCGATGCGCGAGATCTCCGAGCTCATCTACTCGACGTGCCGCGCGTACCTCACGCAGCAGGGCAAGTTCCTCATGCTGCTGTGGGTGTTCATCGCGGCGGTGATCGTCGTCTACTACAAGGCGCTCGTCGGCTTCGGCTGGGGGCGGGTGACGACGATCATCGCGTTCAGCCTGCTCGGCATCGCCGGGTCGTACGCCGTCGCCTGGTTCGGCATCCGGGTCAACACGTTCGCCAACTCGCGCACCGCGTTCGCGTCGCTGCGGGGCCGGCCGCTCGCCGTGCACCGCATCCCGATGCAGTCGGGCATGTCGATCGGCATGGTGCTCATCAGCCTCGAGCTGGCGATGATGCTCGTCATCCTGCTGTTCCTGCCGGCCGACGTGGCGGGCGCGTGCTTCATCGGGTTCGCGGTCGGCGAGTCCCTCGGCGCCTCGGCCCTGCGGATCGCCGGCGGCATCTTCACCAAGATCGCCGACATCGGCTCGGACCTCATGAAGATCGTGTTCAAGATCAAGGAGGACGACGCCCGCAACCCCGGGGTGATCGCGGACTGCACCGGCGACAACGCGGGCGACTCGGTCGGCCCGAGCGCCGACGGGTTCGAGACGTACGGCGTCACCGGCGTCGCGCTCGTGACGTTCGTGCTGCTGGCGGTCGACAGCCCCGCCGTCCAGGCGACGCTGCTGGTCTGGCTGTTCGTCGTGCGGGCCGTCATGGTCATCGCGTCCGCGGTGTCGTACCTGGCGAACGACGCGTGGACCCGGCGCCGGTACGCGGCCGCCGAGCGGATGGACTTCGAGAAGCCGCTGAGCGCGCTGGTGTGGCTGACCTCGGCGGTGTCGATCGCCTTCACCTACCTGACCACGTGGGCGGTGCTCGGCCACCTCGAGGGCTCCGGCGCCGGCCTGTGGTGGAAGGTCGCCACGATCATCTCCTGCGGCACGCTGGCCGGGGCGCTCATCCCCGAGCTGGTCAAGGTGTTCACCTCGACCAACAGCCGGCACGTGCGCGAGGTCGTCACCTCGTCCCGCGAGGGCGGGCCGTCGCTGAACATCCTGTCCGGCCTGGTCGCGGGCAACTTCTCCGCGTACTGGCTCGGCATCACCGTGGTCGGCCTGATGGGCGGGGCGTTCCTCATCAGCGAGCAGGGCCTGGACCAGCTGATGGTCGCGCCCGCCGTGTTCGCGTTCGGCCTCGTGGCGTTCGGGTTCCTCGGCATGGGCCCGGTGACCATCGCGGTCGACTCGTACGGCCCGGTCACCGACAACGCCCAGAGCGTGTACGAGCTGTCCCTCGTCGAGGAGGAGCCGGGCGCCGCCGAGGCGATCGAGGCCGAGCACGGGTTCCGCCCGCAGTGGGAGACCGCCAAGCGGATGCTGGAGGAGAACGACGGCGCGGGCAACACGTTCAAGGCCACCGCGAAGCCGGTGCTCATCGGGACGGCCGTCGTCGGCGCCACCACCATGATCTTCTCGATCATCGTGGCGCTCACCCAGGGCCTGACGACCGGCCTGGAGAACCTGTCGCTGCTGCACCCGCCGTTCCTGCTGGGCCTGATCACCGGCGGCGCGGTCATCTACTGGTTCACCGGCGCGTCGATCCAGGCGGTCACCACGGGCGCCTACCGGGCCGTGGAGTTCATCAAGGGGAACATCAAGCTCGACGGCAGCACGCGCGCGAGCGAGGAGGACTCCCGCAAGGTCGTGGAGATCTGCACCCAGTACGCCCAGAAGGGCATGCTGACGATGTTCCTCGCGATCTTCTTCGCGACCCTGGCGTTCGCGTTCGTCGAGCCGTTCTTCTTCATCGGCTACCTGGTGTCGATCGCGGTGTTCGGGCTGTACCAGGCGATCTTCATGGCCAACGCGGGCGGCGCCTGGGACAACGCCAAGAAGATCGTCGAGGTCGACCTGCACGCCAAGGGCACCGCGCTGCACGACGCGACGATCGTCGGCGACACCGTGGGCGACCCGTACAAGGACACGTCGTCCGTGGCCCTGAACCCGGTCATCAAGTTCACGACCCTGTTCGGCCTGCTGGCCGTCGAGCTGGCCGTCAGCCTGACCGACGAGGGGCGCGGGACGCTGGTGCACGTGCTCGCCGCGGTGTTCTTCGTGGCGTCCGCGGTGTTCGTGCACCGGTCGTTCTACGGCATGCGGATCGGCAACGCCCCCGCCGGCGAGGACGAGGCGGCCGCCGGCGACGGGCCGGGCGCCGCGGAGGACCCGGCGCACGTGGCCGCGCGCGCCGCGGGCCGGGCCGGCGCCACCGGGCTGCCCCGCCAGTCCGCGAGCGAGGACGACGACCTGCCGGACAACGCCGCGGACACCGCCGCGGACGAGGCCGGGACGCTGCTCGAGGGCCGGTGAGCCGCCGTGCCGCGGGTCGCGGTCAAGCACGACGCGGCGCTCGTCGGCCCTGACGGCCGCGTCGCGGGGCACGACGCGGGCGCGACGCTGGTCCGCCGGCTGCTGCGGGTGTTCCCGGGGTCGGTGCTCGTCGGCCCCGGCCCGCGGCGGTGCGTGGGCTTCGACATGCTGCCGCTGGAGTTCGTGGACGGGGACCACACGGTCGTCGTGTCGATGGACGTGCTCGACTCCGTGCACGTGTGGCAGACGCTGCGCGACGGCGGGTGCGCCCAGCCCCGGATCATGAACTTCGTCTGGTGGGACGCCACCCGCTACACGCACGAGGTCGAGCGGGCCGCCCTGGCGCTGTCCTGCGCGCTGTTCCCGACGTTCGCGAACTCGGCGCGCACCGCCTCGGAGATCCGCGAGCTCGTCGCCCGGGGGACGGTGCCGGCGGTGGGGGAGCGGGCGCGCACCGCGTGGGTCAACCTCGGGTTCCGGGTCGAGCACGTGCAGCCGCGGCAGGAGCCGGAGGTCCCCGTGGTGCTGTACCCGGCGATCTACGTCTCCGAGCGCAAGCAGCCCCGGCTGTTCCTCGACGTCGTGGACCGCGTGCACCGCCGGACGCCGATCCGGGTCGAGGCCCGCCTGCACGAGTCCCACCTGGTGTCCGAGACCGCGATGCGGATGTCCGAGCGCGACTGGTGCTGGGTGGGCCCGCTGACCGCCAGCCGCGACTCGTACTGGCACGCGCTCGCGCGGACCACGGCGTTCCTCGCGACGGCCACCGAGGAGTCCTACGGGCTCGAGTACGTCGAGGCGCTCGCGGCCGGGGCGGTCGGCGTGTTCCCGGACCTGCCGTGGGCGCGGGCCCTGCTCCCGGCGGGGTACCCGCTGCTGTACCGGACGCCGGACGAGGCGGTGGCGGCGCTGCACCGGGCGGTGACGGACACGGCGGCCTGCCGCGCGGAGCTCGACGCGGTCGCGGGCGGCTCGTTCGTGTCCTGGCTCACGACCCACCACGACGACGACAGCTTCGACCGCGCGGTGACCGGGCGCGTCCGGGAGTGGTTCGGCACGGGCTGACGCGACAGGGCCCCGGCGACCGGGCGGTCGCCGGGGCCCTGTCGCGGGCGGTCAGCCCCGGCGGAGCTCCAGGTACCGGGCGATCAGCGCGCGGGTCGACGGGTCCTGCGCCTCGAGCGCGGCGGTGTCGCCCTCGACGGCCGGGGCGATCTCGAGCGCGAGCTTCTTGCCGAGCTCGACGCCCCACTGGTCGAACGAGTCGATGCCCCAGACGACGCCCTGCACGAACGTGATGTGCTCGTACAGCGCGATGAGCTGGCCCAGCACCGCGGGGGTCAGCGCCGGCGCGAGGATCGACGTGGTCGGCCGGTTCCCGGGGAACACGCGAGCCGGGACGATCTCCTCCGCGGTGCCCTCGGCGCGCACCTCCTCGGCCGTCTTGCCGAACGCGAGCGCCTTGGTCTGCGCGAAGAAGTTCGCCAGGAACAGGGCGTGCACGTCGGTGCCGCCGTCCTCCAGGGGGTGCGCCGGCGTGGCGACGGCGATGAAGTCCGCCGGGATCAGCCGCGTGCCCTGGTGGATCAGCTGGTAGAAGGCGTGCTGGCCGTTGGTGCCGGGCTCGCCCCAGAACACCTCGCCGGTCTGCGTGGTGACGGGGGTGCCGTCCCAGCGGACCGACTTGCCGTTGGACTCCATCGTCAGCTGCTGCAGGTACGCGGGGAACCGGTGCAGGTACTGGGCGTAGGGCAGCACCGCGTGGGTGTGCGCGTCCAGGAAGTTGACGTACCAGACGTTGAGCAGGCCCATGAGCACCGGCACGTTCTGCGCGAACGGCGTGGTCCGGACGTGCTCGTCGACGGCGTGGAACCCCTCGAGCAGCTCGCCGAACGCGTCCGGGCCGATCGCGATGGCCAGCGACGTGCCGATCGCGGAGTCGAGGGAGTACCGGCCGCCGACCCAGTCCCAGAACCCGAAGGCGTTCTCGGGGTCGATGCCGAACGCCGCGACCTTGTCGAGCGCGGTGGACACGGCGACGAAGTGCTTCGCGACCGCCGCGGTCCGGGCCTCCTCGGTGTCCTCGATCGCGCCGGCGGCGGCGAGCTCGCGCCACAGCCACTCGCGGGCGAGGCGCGCGTTGGTGAGCGTCTCGAGCGTGCCGAAGGTCTTGGACGCGACGACGAACAGCGTCGTGGCCGGGTCGAGGTCCCGCGTCTTCTCGGCGATGTCGGTCGGGTCGATGTTCGACACGAACCGGACCTCGAGGCCCTCCTGGACGTACGGCTTGAGCGCCTCGTACGCCATGACGGGGCCGAGGTCGGAGCCGCCGATGCCGATGTTGACGACCGTGGCGACGCGCTCGCCGGTGACGCCGGTCCACTCGCCGGAGCGCACGCGGTCGGCGAAGGCGGCGACCTTGGCGAGCACCTCCTGCACGTCGGCGTCCACGTCCTGGCCGTCGACGACCAGCGGCGGCTCGGCGTCCGCGGGCCGGCGCAGCGCGGTGTGCAGCACGGCGCGGTCCTCGGTGACGTTGATGTGCTCGCCGGCGAACATCGCGGCGAGGCGGCCGCGCACGTCCACCTGCTCGGCGAGCTCGACGAGCAGGGCGAGGGTCTCGTCGGTGACGAGGTTCTTGGACAGGTCGACCGTCAGGTCCGCGACCTGGTGGGTGAGGCGGGTGGCCCGCTCCGCGTCGGCGTCGAACCAGCCGCGCAGGTCGGGGGTGAGCGCGTCGCGGTGCGCGGTCAGGGCGGTCCAGGCGCCGGTGGTGGTGGCGTCGACGGGTGCAGTCACGGGGGAGTCCCTCTCCAAGGCGGATCCAACGGGGACCACCGTACTTGCGCCGGTCCCGGCGGTGGGCGGGACGTGGGGCCCGCCGCCGGGACCGGCCGCGCCCGGCGCGCGTGCCGAGCGGGTGAACGTCCGGTCACGATGTGGTCACGGTCACGCGAACTCCTTGACGGCGGATTAGTAAGGAAGGTCTACTAACAAACATGACCACGACGACGCGGTCCGCCGGCCCCTCGCTCAGGGGTGTGGGACGGACGCTCCGCCCCACGGCGAAGGTGCTCCCCGAGCACGCCCGGGCGCACAACCGCGCGATGGTCCTGCAGCACCTGTTCCACCAGGGCCCGTCCTCCCGCGCCGACCTCGCGCGCAGCACCGGCCTCACCCGCGTCACGGTGTCCGACCTCGTGTCCGTCCTGATCTCCGAGGGCCTGGTCGAGGAGCTCGGCGTCCGCCCCGAGGGGCGCGTCGGCAAGCCCGCCACCCTCGTGGGGATGCGCACCGAGCAGCACCAGGTCGTCGCCGTCGACCTCGCCGACGACGCCAGCCTCCGCGGCGCCGTCATGACCCTCACCGGCGCGGTCGTCGCGCGGCGCTCGGCGTCGCTGGACGGGCGCACCGGCGACGCGGCGGTCGGCGTCCTCGAGGACCTGTGCCGCGAGCTGCTCGCCGCCGCGGGCCACCCCGTCGTCGGCGTCGGCATCGGCTCGCCCGGCGTCATCGACTCCACCGGCCGCGTCGTCGCCGCGCCGAACCGCGGCTGGTACGACCTGCCGCTCGCCGCGCTGCTCACCGAGCGGCTCGGCGTGCCCGTGCACGTCGCGAACGACGCCAACACCCACGCCCTGGGGGAGTACACGTACGGCGGCGCCACCGGCACCGGCCTCATGGTCGTCACCGTCGGCCAGGGCGTCGGCGCCGGGATCGTGCTCGACGGCGCGCTCGTGCGCGGCCGCGGCGACGCCGCCGGCGAGATCGGGCACGTCACCGTCGTCGACGACCGCGACGTGCGGGCCGGCGACGCCCCGCCCCTGCCGTGCGCGTGCGGGCGCGCCGGCTGCCTGGAGACCCTGCTCTCCCTGCCCGCGCTGCGCCGCGCCACCGCCGGCCGCGGCCCCGAGGAGTCCGACGCGGTGCTCGCGTCGGTCGGACGGAAGCTGGGCATCGCCCTCGCTCCCGTCGTCAGTGCGCTCAACCTCGCCGAGGTCCTGCTCTGGGGTCCCCCGGAGCTGCTGGACGGAGCCCTCAGGGTGGAGGCGCTCGCCACCGTCCAGGCTCGGACCATGCCCCTGCTGGGGCAGGACCTCGTGCTGCGGATGGGCTCGTTGGACGAGGACGGGGCGCTCTCCGGCGCCGCGGCGCTCGTGCTGTCCGGTCAGCTCGGGGTCACGTGACGACCCCGAGCCGACCGCTTGCAGTGCCGGTATCACCACCCCGGCGACGCCCGGACGGGCCTCGCCTCGCATCAGGGAGGAACACCAACGTGAAGATCGTACGGATGGCAGCCGTCGGCGTGGCGGCGGCGCTCGTGCTGACCGCCTGCTCGTCGGGAGGCGACGACGCCTCGACCACCTCGGACGGCACGCCCGAGGCCGCCGACATCACCCTCTGGCTCGCCGGCGCGGACACGCCCGACGAGCTGCGCGACTACCTCAAGACGACCTTCGAGGAGGAGAACCCCGGCTCGACGCTCACGATCGAGGAGCAGGACTGGGGCGACCTGGTCACGAAGCTCACCACCGCGCTGCCGGACGCCGAGAACACCCCCGACGTCGTGGAGATCGGCAACACCCAGTCGCCGACGTTCACCACGGTCGGCGCGTTCCGCGACCTCACGCCGCTCTACGACGAGCTGGGCGGCGACAAGCTGCTGCAGTCCTTCGTCGAGGTCGGCAAGGCGGACGGCAAGAACTACGCGCTGCCGTACTACTTCGGCTCGCGCTACATGTTCTACCGCAAGGACATCTGGTCGGCGGCGGGCCTGGAGCCCCCGACGACGCTCGCGCAGTTCGCCGAGGACGTCACGAAGCTGCGCACGGACACCCAGTCGGGCTTCGCCATCGGCGGGCAGGACTGGCGCAACGGCATCTCGTGGGTCTTCGCGAACGGCGGCGAGCTCGCCACCGAGGACGGCGGCGAGTGGACCTCCACCCTGTCCGACCCGAAGACCGTCGCCGGCCTGGAGCAGTGGCAGGCCGTCTACCAGGGCTCCTCGAACGTGCCCGCCACCGAGCGCGACGTGGCGTACTGGGACTTCCTGAACGACGGGACCGACGGCGCCGCGCCGCAGGCCGCGACGATCATGGCCCCGGGCTGGGCGCGCTGGTCGATCGGTGAGCTCACCACGAACGACGAGGGCAAGGAGGTGCGCGACGGGATGGCCGACACCTCCAAGTACGGCATCTTCGCGCTGCCGGGCGCGGACGGCGGCCTCGCGCCGGTGTTCGCGGGCGGCTCGAACCTCGCCATCTCCGCCAAGTCGCAGCACCCGGAGCTCTCCGAGAACCTGCTGCGGATCATCTACTCGCCCGAGTACCAGCAGATGCTCGGCGAGAACGGCCTCGGCCCGGCGAACTCCGACTACGTCGACGCGCTCGGCGACGACGAGTTCGCGTCCACGATGATCGAGACGGCTGCCGCGTCCAAGCTCACCCCGGCGGCGCCGGGCTGGGCCGCGGTCGAGGCGGCGTTCGTCTACGAGGAGCTGTTCCAGAAGATCGCCGAGGGTGGCGACGTGACCGAGCTCGCCGCGCAGTACGACGAGCAGCTCACGCCGATGCTGAACGGCAAGTGACCGTCCGCCGGCCGCGGGGTCCCTTCGCCCCGCGGCCGGCGCGGTCCGGCTCGTCGCCCGTCAGGAGAGGTCCCATGTCCACGACCGAGGCGCCCCCCGCGCCGACCGCCGCCGCCCCCGCGCCCGTCCGCCGGCGCCGCGGCCCCCGCTCCACCCCCTACGTCCTGCTCGTGCCGGCCGTCGCCGTGCTCGCCCTCGGGATGGGCTACCCGCTGTTCTGGCAGGTGGTCACCTCGATGCAGGAGTTCGGCCTGGCCCAGCAGTTCGGGCAGCCGCCGACGTTCGTGGGGCTCGACAACTACGCCCGCATCTTCAGCGACGACGCCCTGTGGGCCGTGGTCGTCCGCTCCATCATCTTCTGCCTGGTCAACGCCTTCGTCACCGTCGGGATCGGCGTCCTGCTCGCCCTGCTGATGAAGGCCGTGCACCCCGTCGTCCGGGTCGTGCTCCAGGTGGCCCTGCTGCTCGCGTGGGCCATGCCGCTCGTCGCGGCCGTGACCGTGTGGAAGTGGCTGTTCGACTGGCGCACCGGCGTCATCAACTGGCTGCTCGTGCAGGCCGGCTTCGACTCGTTCGACGGGCACTCGTGGCTCGCGCAGCCCCTGTCGTTCTTCTTCGTCGCGACCGTCGTCATCGTCTGGATGTCGGTGCCGTTCGTCGCCCTGTCCGTGTACGCGGCGCTGACGCAGGTGTCCGACGAGGTCCTCGAGGCCGCCCGGATCGACGGCGCCCGGCCCGCGCAGATCTTCTGGCACGTGACCATGCCGCTCGTGCGGCCCGTGCTGTCGATCGTGCTGCTGCTGCAGATCATCTGGGACCTGCGGGTGTTCGCGCAGATCCGGCTGCTGCAGGACAGCGGCGCACCGGTCAGCGAGACCAACCTGCTGGGCAACTTCATCTACGAGCTCGGCATCGGCCGGCAGGACTTCGCCGGGGCCGCGGCCGTCTCCATCTTCGTGCTCGCGCTCACCGTCCTGCTGAGCTGGCCGTACGTCCGCAGCCTGCTGAAGGAGGACCGATGACCGCCACCACCCGGGCGTCCGGGCCCGTCGCCGCGGGTCCCGCCCGCGCCGGCACGCCCGCCGCTCCCGCACGCACCCGGGTCCGGCGCGCCACCGGACCGCGCGTGAGCCGCCGGCTCGGCCGCGTGCTCCTCGGCGCCGTCGCCGTCCTGGTCGCCCTGCTCTGGGCGTTCCCGGTCTACTGGATGGTGCTGTCGGCCCTGACGCCGAACGCGCGGCTGCGTGCCGCGACGCCGTCCTTCCTGCCCACGAACGCCACGCTCGGCAACTTCCGCGCGGTGCTCGAGGGCGACTCGTTCGCCTCCGCGCTGCGCATGAGCCTCGCGATCACGGGGACCACCGTCGTCGCGGTGCTCGTGTTCGCGTTCCTCGCGGCCCTCGCCATCAGCCGGTTCCGGTTCCGCGGGCGGCTGACGTTCGTCATCGCCGTGCTGTTCGTGCAGATGCTGCCCGCCGAGGGCCTGTTCATCGCGCAGTACAAGATGCTGTCGTCCGCGAACCTGCTGAACAGCGTGCTCGGGGTGTCGGTGCTGTACACCGCCGCCGTGGTGCCGTTCACGATCTGGATGCTCCGGGGCTTCGTCGCCGGCGTGCCGATCGAGCTCGAGGAGGCCGCCATGGTGGACGGCCTGTCCCGCACCAAGGCGTTCCTGCGGATCACGTTCCCGCTGCTGGCCCCCGGTCTCGTCGCCTCCGGCGTGTACGCGTTCCTGCAGGCGTGGAACGAGTTCACGATCGCGCTCGTCGCCCTGCCCGCCGAGTCGGCGCGCACCCTGCCCCTGTGGCTGCGGTCGTTCCTCGCCGCCAGCGCCAACCGCGGCGTCGACTGGGGCGAGGTGATGGCCGCCTCCACCCTGATCGCGGTGCCGGTGATCATCTTCTTCCTCATCGTGCAGGGCAGGATGACGTCGGGACTCGTGTCCGGAGCGGTGAAGGGCTGACGTGGACGACGTGATGACGGTCCCGGTGGCGGGCACCCCCGCCACCGGGCCGGAGACGGGCTGGTCGGTCGGCCTCGACGTGGGCGGGACCAAGACGCTGGGGGTGCTCGTCGCCCCCGACGGCACCGCGGGGCCGGGGCTGCGCCTCGAGTCGCAGCGCGGTTCGCTCGCGGTCGCGGCGACCGCCGCGCAGGCCGTGACCCGGCTGCTGGACGACGCCGGGCTGGTGCCGGGCGACCTCGTCGGCGTCGGCATCGGGCTGCCCGGCATCGTCGACCCCGACGCCGGGCGGGTCGAGCACGCCGTGAACCTCGGCATCCAGGGCGCGTTCCCGCTCGCCGACCGCGTGTCCGCCGCGCTCGGCGGCGTGCACGTCCGGCTGGAGAACGACCTCAACGTCGCGGCCCTCGGCGCCGCGCACCTGCTGACCGACGACGCCCCGGACCTCGCGTTCCTCGCGCTCGGCACCGGGCTGGCCGCCGGCCTGGTGCTCGACGGCCGGCTGCGGCGCGGCACCAGCGGCGTCGCGGGGGAGATCGGGCACCTCGTGCACATCCCCGGCGGGCTGCCCTGCCCGTGCGGCCAGCGCGGCTGCCTCGAGCAGTACGCTTCCGGCAGTGCGCTGGGCGCCGCCTGGCCGTCGCCGGACGACCGCCCCGCACCCGTCGCGCTGTTCGACGCAGCCGCCGCGGGGGAGGTCGCGGCGCTCGCCGTGCGCCACCGGTTCGCGGAGGCCGTGGCGGCCGCCGTGCGGGTGCTGCTGCTGACCACCGACGTGGCGCACGTGGTCATCGGCGGCGGGGTGAGCGAGCTCGGCGACCCGCTGCTCGACGTGGTCCGCGCCGAGCTGGACCGGCAGGCCCGGGACTCCGCGTTCCTGGCCGCGATGCACATGGCGGAGCGGGTCACCCTCGCCCCGCGCGGAGTGCCCGTGGGCGCCGTCGGCGCCGCACTGGTCGGACGGAAGGAGTCCTGATGGAGGTCGTCATCGCACCCGGGGCCGAGCTGGCCCGGCTCGCGGCGGACGCGATCGAGCGGGTGCTGCGCGCCCGCGAGGCGCAGGGGCAGCGCGCGGTGCTCGGCGTCGCCACCGGGTCGAGCCCGCTCGCCGTCTACGACGAGCTCGCGCGCCGGCACGCCGAGGAGGGGCTCTCCTTCGCCGGGGTGCGCGCCTTCATGCTCGACGAGTACGTCGGCCTGCCCGCCGACCACCCCGAGCGGTACCGCAACGTCATCGAGACCGAGTTCGCCTCGCGCGTCGACATCGACCCCGCCGACGTCCACGGCCCCGACGGCCTCGCGCAGGACATCCCGGCCGCGTGCGCCGCCTACGAGGACGCCATCGCCGCGTCCGGCGGCGTCGACGTCCAGATCCTCGGCGTCGGCACCGACGGGCACATCGCGTTCAACGAGCCGGGCTCGTCGCTCGCGTCGCGCACCCGCATCAAGACCCTCACCCGGCAGACCCGCGAGGACAACGCGCGGTTCTTCGACGGCGACGTCAGCCGCGTGCCCACCCACTGCCTGACCCAGGGCCTGGCCACGATCATGTCCGCCCGGCACGTCCTGCTGCTCGCCACCGGCAAGCACAAGGCCGAGGCCGTGCACCAGATCGTCGAGGGCTCGGTCAGCGCCATGTGGCCCGGGACCGTGCTGCAGCACCACCCGCACGCCACCGTGCTCGTCGACGAGGCCGCCGCCGGGCGCCTGCAGCTCGCGTCCTACTACCGCGAGACGTTCGCCGCGAAGCCGGGCTGGCAGGGCATCTGATGCCCGGGCACCGGATCTTCGGCACGCCGTTCGGGGACATCTACCCGCTCTACGTCGCGAAGGCGGAGCGCAAGGGACGGACCCGCGCCGAGGTGGACACGGTGCTCACGTGGCTGACCGGCTACGACGAGGCGGGCCTCGCCGAGGCCGTCGCGGACGGCCGGGACCTCGAGACGTTCTTCGCGTCGGCCCCCGCCGTGAACCCGGACGCCGCGCTCATCACGGGCGTGGTGTGCGGGGTGCGCGTCGAGCAGATCGAGGACCCGCTCATGCAGCGGATCCGGTGGATGGACAAGCTGGTCGACGAGCTGGCCCGCGGCAAGCGCCTGGCGTCCGTCCTGCGCAGCTGACCCGACCCCGGGGCCCCGCGCCGGCTCGCGGCCGGGGCCCGGGGGTGTCGGAGGGGGGACGTACGATGGTCGGCATGAGTGAGCCGTTGCCTCCGAACGCCGAACCGGACCGCCTGTCGGAGCCCGGCGGCGGCGGGGCGACCGGGCTGCTCGAGCGCGTCGAGGAGCAGCAGGCGGTCGAGCCGGGCGACCACGAGCGCTTCGCGCACTACGTGCGCAAGGAGAAGATCATGGAGTCGGCGCTGTCCGGCAAGCCCGTGGTCGCGCTCTGCGGGAAGGTGTGGGTGCCCGGCCGGGACCCGAACAAGTTCCCCGTCTGCCCCGTGTGCAAGGAGATCTACGAGGGCCTCCGCGAGCCGCAGGACGGCGGCGACGGCGACTCCGGGGGCGGCGGCGGGGGACGCCGCTGGGGCTTCGGCCGCGGCAAGGGCTCGGGCGACTCCACCGGCGGACAGTGACCGCCGCGGACCGCCCGTCGTCCGCACCCGCCTCGCACGCCTCCACGTCGGCTGCCTCGAACCTGCCGCCGGCGTTCCCGGGGCGTGCGCCGTGGGGGACGGCGGGGAAGCTGCGTGCCTGGCAGGCGGCGGCCCTCGAGCAGTACCTGCGGACGGCTCCGCGGGACTTCCTCGCGGTCGCGACGCCGGGTGCCGGCAAGACGACGTTCGCGCTGCGGATCGCCACCGAGCTGCTGCAGGCCGGCGTCGTGCGCCGCGTGACCGTGGTGGCGCCGACGGAGCACCTCAAGCACCAGTGGGCCGACGCCGCCGCGCGCGTGGGCATCAAGCTGGACCCGAACTTCCGGAACTCCCAGGGCCGGCACGGCCACGGGTTCGACGGCGTGGCGCTGACGTACGCCGGCGTCGCCGCGAAGCCCGCGCTGCACGCCGCCCGCACGACCGCCGCGCCGACGCTCGTGATCCTCGACGAGGTGCACCACGGTGGCGACGCGCTGTCGTGGGGCGAGGCGGTCCGCGAGGCGTTCGAGGGGGCCACCCGGCGCCTGTCGCTGACCGGGACGCCGTTCCGGTCCGACACCGCCGCGATCCCGTTCGTCGAGTACGAGCGCGGGCCCGACGGCATCCGGCGCAGCAGGGCCGACTACACGTACGGGTACGCGGAGGCGCTGCGCGACCACGTGGTGCGGCCGGTGCTGTTCCTCACGTACTCGGGCTCGATGCGCTGGCGGACGAAGGCCGGTGACGAGATCAGCGCCCGCCTGGGCGAGCCGCTGACCAAGGACATGACCGCGCAGGCCTGGCGGACCGCGCTCAACCCCGAGGGCGAGTGGATCCCGTCGGTGCTCGCGGCCGCCGACCGCCGGCTGACGGAGGTGCGCCGCTCGGTGCCGGACGCCGGCGCCATGGTGATCGCGACCGACCAGACGGACGCCCGCGCCTACGCCGGGCACCTCGCGCGGCTCACCGGCCGGTCCCCGACCGTCGTGCTGTCCGACGACGACGGCGCGAGCGCCCGGATCGACGAGTTCTCGGCGTCCGACGACCGCTGGCTCGTCGCGGTCCGCATGGTGTCCGAGGGCGTCGACGTGCCCCGCCTCGCCGTCGGCGTGTACGCCACGAGCGCCGCGACGCCGCTGTTCTTCGCGCAGGCCATCGGCCGGTTCGTGCGGGCCCGCAAGCGCGGCGAGACCGCGTCGGTGTTCCTGCCGAGCGTCGCGCCCCTGCTCGCCCTGGCGAACGCCCTGGAGGTCGAGCGGGACCACGCGCTCGACCGCCCGCTGACCGCGGAGGAGCAGGGCGACGGGTACAACCCCGAGGACGCGCTGGTCGCGGACGCGAACCGCTCGGAGAAGGCCTCGGACGCCCTGCAGGGCACGTTCGAGGCGCTGGAGGCGCAGGCGTCGTTCGACCGGGTGCTGTTCGACGGCGGCGAGTTCGGCACCGGCGCGGAGGTCGGCTCCGAGGAGGAGCTCGACTTCCTCGGCCTGCCGGGCCTGCTGGACGCCGACCAGGTGACGACCCTGCTGCGGCAGCGGCAGGCCAGCCAGCTCAACGGCCGCAAGGGCAAGGGGCAGCCCGCCGCCGACCGGGACGAGATGGACCACCGCCGGCAGGCCGAGCTGCGCAAGGAGCTCTCGCAGCTCGTCGGGGCGTGGTCGCGGCGCAGCGGGCAGCCGCACGGCGCGGTGCACGCGGAGCTGCGGCGGCGGTGCGGCGGCCCGGAGGTGCCGCTCGCGGACCCGGCCCAGCTCGAGGCCCGGGTCGCGATGCTGCGCGGCTGGTTCGTCGGAAAGCGCTGACCGCCCGTCTGCGCAGGTCAGCGAGCCGGACTAGCACCGCCGGGGCGTGCCCGCAACAGGAGCGTTCGACGTGCCGACCCGGCGATTCGGTGAGAGCGTCATCCCCATGAACAGGGAGTTCGCCGGTTCCGGCCGGCGGACCACGGAGCAGGGGGACGAAAGGAGCGACACATGCCCGCGTGGCTGATCCTCATCATCATCGGTGTGGTCCTGCTGATCCTCGGGGTGGCCGTCGAGGCCGCGAAGTTCCTGCTGTGGATCGGTATCGCCGTCCTGGTCGTGAGCCTGATCCTGGGCCTCGTCGGCCGCGGACGCTCGCGCGTGTAGCCGCGCGGCTGCCGCAGGGAACGGAGCCCGCACCCCGCTCGGGGTGCGGGCTCCGTCGCGTCCGGGGGCGTGCGGCCGGGCCGGCCGGCCCGGCGCGTCCGTGCGGCCGGTCGAGCGCGTCCGTCCGCGGGTGCGCGAGCGTCCGTCTGGCCGGTGCCCGAGCGTCCGTCCGGCCGGTGCCCGAGCGTCAGTCCGGCCGGTGCGCGAGCGTCCGTCCGGACCGTGCGCGCTGAGTGGAGGGTTCTGCCCGGACACGCCGGCGTGTCCGGGCAGAACCCTCCACTCAGCGCGC
>JAEWGQ010000200.1 GCA_023388235.1 Actinomycetes bacterium
GCTCCCGCCTCGGCGCCGGTGCTGTCCGGGGTGCCCGTTCCCGCGGGGGCGTCGGTCGTCGCCGCACCGCCCTCGCCCGGGGTCGCGGGTGCCGCGGCCGACACGGGGGCGGGGCGGGACTTCCCGCCGCGGGCGGGTCGGGCGGCGGGCCGGGCGCCCTGCTTCGCGTCGAACTGCGCCTGCGCGGCGTCCGCACGCTCCAGCGTCTTCTTGGTGGGCACCGGCTCGTGGCCGAGCAGGTTGCGCAGCTCGTCGAGGTAGGAGGTGATCGACTCGCGCTGGCGGTTCAGGTCCTCGACCTGGCGCTGCGCCGTGGTCCGCTCGCGCTCGGCCTCGGACATCGACTCGGACAGGGTCTTCTCGGCGTGCTCGCGCGCCTCGGCCACCACCCGGTCGGCGTTCTGCCGGGCGTTGGACAGCAGCTCCTTGGCCTGCGCCTGGGAGTCGACGCGGATCTTCTCCGCCTGCTCCAGCGCCTTGGCGACGCGCTGCTCGGCGTCGGCGGCGTGCGCCTCGGCGTCCGCGACCAGCTTCTCGGTCTCTGCGCGTGCGGTGGCGTGCCGCTCGGCGTCGGCCCGCTCGGCCGCCTCGCGCTGCGCGGCGATCTGCAGCTCGGCGTCCGCGAGGGCCTGGCGCGCCTGCGCCACCTTCGCGTCGGACTCGGCGCGCGCCTGGGCCCGCAGCTCCTCCGCAGCCCGGGACGCCTCGGTGAGCTGGCGCTCGACCTCGAGCCGCGTCGACTCGCGCAGCTCGGCGACCTCCCGCTCGGTGCGCTCGCGCAGCTCGGTGGCGTCCCGCTCGGTGCGCTCGCGCAGCTCGGTGGTCTCGCGCTCGGCGAGGGCGCGCAGGGTGGCGACCTCGTGCTCGGTGCGCTCGCGCAGCTCCGTGGTCTCGCGCTCGGCGGTCGCCCGCAGCTCGGTCACGTACTGCTCGGCCTCGGTGCGCTGCGCGGTGAGCGTGCGCTCGGCCTCCTGGCGGGCCGCGGCGATCTCGTCCGCGACCGCCGCACGCAGCTCGCCGGTCTCCCGGTCGGCGCTGGCCCGCACGAAGCCGGAGTACTGCTCGGCCTCCGCCCGCAGCGCGGAGGTCTCGGCGGCGACGCGCTGCTGCAGCTCGGTCGCGGCACGCTCGGCCGCCGACCGCACCGCGTCCGCGTGCGTCTGCGCCTCGGCGCGCAGCGACGTGACCTCCTCGCCGACCGCCTGGCGTGCCTCGGCGATCTCGGTGGCGGCCAGCGACCGCTGCATGGCGGACCACCGCTCCGCCTCGGTGCGCAGCTCGGCGAGCTCCGCGGTGACCCGCTGGCGCAGCGCGGTGGTGTCGGCGTCGGCGCGCTGGCGCAGGTCCTGGTCGTACCGCTCGGCCTCGGCGCGCAGGGCCGTGGTCTCGGCCTCGGTCCGCGCGCGCAGCTCCTCGGCGGCCTGCTCGGTGCTGATCCGCAGCTCGGTGGTCTCGCGCTCGACCGTGGCGCGCAGCGTCCCGAGCTCGCGCTCCAGGGTCGCCCGGCGCTCGCTCTCCTCGGTCTGGATCGCCGTCTGGATGCGGGCCGCCTCGCGCTCGGCCGACCCGACGAGCTCCTCCGCGCGGCGCTGCGCACCCGCCAGCGCGCTCTCCGCCTCGGTGTGGGCGGTCGAGCGCTCCTCGGTCGCCTCGCGGCGGGCGGTCGCCAGCATCTCGGCGACCTCGTTCTCGGCGCGGGCGCGCAGCTGCCCGGCGGCGAGGCGCGCACGCGCCAGGGCGTCCGACGCCTGCGCGTTCGCCTGCTGCACGACGTCCGACGACTGCTCCTCCGCGGAGCGCAGCAGCATCTCGATGCGCGAGCCGAGCCCGGAGTACGTGGGCCGCTCGGCCTCGCGGAGCTGGCGGTGCGCCTCGGACAGCTCGCCCGAGATCTGGAGCACCCGCTCGTCGAGCGACGACACCTGGCTGCGCGCGTCGTTCAGCGCGCGCTCCAGCTCCTCCATGCGGGCGTCCACCGGTGCACGGTCGTACCCACGGAAGTTGACCACCGGGAAGGGCGTACGGTCGTCTGCCACGAAGTTCCTCCTGCAGGAGCGCGCGAGCGCGTGGTGGGGACCACCTCCGGACGGGAGGTTCCCGGGCGTCGGTCGGCCCGTGGTCCGCCGTCAGCGTATCGGGGCGAACCGGGCGCGGTGCACCCCGTCCCCAGGGGCCGGTGCGCGCACCGCGCGAGCCCGCCCGTCGGCTCCCGGGCCGCGATCCACAGGCTGCTCGCCTATCCTGAGCCGTCACGTTCGAGAGGAAGATGCGTGCTCCAGCGACTCATCGCCGCCGTCCTCGCCGTGCTCGGTGTCGCCGCCATCGCGCTCGGCATCGCCTCGGCCACGGTGTGGCGGGCGGACGACCCCCTGGTCGCCACCGCCGCTCCGGCGGACGACGTCCGCACCCTCGTCACCGACCCCGGGGTGCTCGAGCTCGCCGGCGACCCGGTGACCGTCACGGTGCGGGCCCAGGGCTCGCCGGTGGTCCTGGCCGTGGGCCGGGACACCGACGTCACCTCCTGGGTGGGCGCCGACCCGTACGTCCGGGTCACCGGGCTGTCCGACTGGCACACCCTCGCCACCACGGAGGGGGAGCCCGCGCCCGACGCGACCCCCGCGCCCGATGCGACCCCCTCGGCCGAGGCGCCCGCCGCGACCCCCACGGACGCCCCCGCGGAGGCGGGCGAGGCGGCCGTGCAGGCAGCCGACCCGACCGGCTCCGACATGTGGGTCGCGCAGGTCACCGGCGACGGCAGCGCGACGCTCGAGTGGCCCGCGCAGGACGGCCGCTGGTCGCTGCTCGCGGTGAGCCTCGGCGACACCGCCCCGGTGCTCGACCTGTCCTGGCCGCAGACCGTGACGACCCCGTGGCTGTGGCCCGGCGTGGCGGCCGGCGTGCTGCTGCTGGCCGTCGCCGCGGTCCTGCTCGTACGCATCCTGCGTCAGCGCCGCGAGGGCCCGGACGCCGGCTGGCACCCCGTGACGACCGGCCAGATCGCCGTCGTCCCGCCGGCCGCTGCCCCGGATGCGACCGGTGCGATCCCGGTCACCACGATCAGCGCGACCGGCGCGCCGCTCACCCGGCGGCAGATCCGCGAGGCGGAGGCGGCGGCTGCTGCGGCTGCCGCGGCCGCGCGCCGGCGGGGTCGCCGCACCCCGACCGGGGCGGTGCCCGTCGTGACGGGCGCGGTGCCCGCCGTCACCGGTGCCGTGCCGGCCGTCCCGTCTCCGGGCGAGCGCGGGACGGACCCGTCGTCGGCGACCACCACGACCTCGCCGGCCGCGGGGACCTCGAAGGCGGCGACGCCCCCGACGGGCTCGACGTCCCCGACGGGCTCGACGGGCCCGAAGGCCCAGGAGCCGCCGACGGGCCTGGCGGCGCAGTCGTCCCCCCATGCGTCGGAGTCTCCGAACGGGTCGAAGGCTCCGACCGCTGCGGAATCCGCCAAGGCCCCGACCGCTGCGGAGTCCGCCAAGGCTCCGACCGCTGCGGAATCCGCCAAGGCCCTGACGGCTGCGGAGCCAGGCAAGGTCTCGACGGCTGCGGAGCCCGAGCGGGCCCCGGAGCCCGGCAAGGCGCCGACGGCGGCGCGGGCCGGGCAGGCCCGGACGCCCTCCACGGCGCCGGAGACCCCCGAGGCTCCCGGCTCGACGCGGCCCCACGCCTGGGCCGCGGGGTCGCCGAAGGCTGCGGACCCCGCGGGGGCCCCCGGGACGGCGAAGTCTCCGGACCCCGCGAAGGCCCCCGGGACCGCGAAGTCCCCGGACCACGCGAAGTCCCCGCAGTCCCCGGACCCCGCGACGCCCGACCACGCCCCGGCGACCTCCCCGCGGACTCCCGACGCCCCCGCGGCCCCGGACGCTGGGGACGCCCGGGAGACGGGCGCGGACGCGCGGGGCGACCGCGCACGCGGACTCGCCG
>JAEWGQ010000218.1 GCA_023388235.1 Actinomycetes bacterium
GGCGCGCTCAGCTCGTGCCGAGCGCGCCCGGGCCGCCGCCGGGTGCCGGGTCCGCCGTGCCCTCCGCGGGTACGGCGCCGCAGCTCCAGCCGTCGCGCAGCGGGTCGCTGGGCAGCGGCTCGCCGAACCAGTCCTCGATCAGCGCCCGCGCGATCGACGTGGCGGGCGGGAGCACCACGGCCCCCGCGGCCACCTCGGCGCGCAGGGTCTCCCGGTCGAACCACCGCGCGGCGCGCAGCTCGTCGCCGTCGACGGTGATGTCGGTCGACAGCGCCCGCGCCCGGAAGCCCAGCATCAGCGAGGCCGGGAACGGCCAGGGCTGGCTGCCGCGGTACTCGACCTCGCCGACGACGACGGCGGACTCCTCGCGCACCTCGCGCCGGATCGCGTGCTCCACCGACTCCCCCGGCTCCACGAAGCCCGCGAGCGTCGAGAACCGGTGCCGCGGCCACGCGGCGGAGTTGGCGAGCAGCAGCCGGTCGTCGTCGTCGACGACCGCCATGATCACGGCCGGGTCGGTGCGCGGGTAGTGGTCGGACCCGTCGGCGACGCAGCGCCGCACCCAGCCGCTGGACACCGTGTAGGTCACCGCGCCGCACCGCGGGCACCGCGGGTTGCGTACGTGCCACTCGTACAGCGCCACGGCGGCGGTCGCCAGGCCGGCGTCCCGGGCGGAGAGCTCGGTCCCGACCTCGCGCAGCGGCGTCCACTCGTCGCCGGCCGGCAGGGCCGCGGACACGCCTTCCGGCACGTGGTGGGCCAGGTAGGCGGGGCCGCCGGGACGGGTCTCGTGCGGCGCGACGCCCGGCAGGCGGTCGGCGTCGTCGTAGCCCAGGAACGACCAGCGCTCGGCGAGCGAGCCGGTCGGCGCGCGGAGGGCGGCCTCCTGCGGCGGGTACAGGGCCAGCGCGCGGCGCCGGCCGCGGGCGCGGGTGACGACGCGCCCTCCGGACACGAGCAGGACCCGCGAGGACGGGTCGTCGAGCAGGGCGGCCAGCAGGTTCTCGTCGCCGCGGAGGTCCGCGGCCCGGTCCGTGACCGTCCGGGACAGGGGGAGGTCGGAGGCGAACACGTCGCCACCGTACGCGCCGCGCGCCGGGGTCGCCGGGTCGCGCCCGTCCCGCGGACGCACGGGCGGGACACGCCCAGGGCGGGCTGCGGCGGCCCGGCGGGCGGTGCACGTCCTACCCTGGGACGGTGCGTTCACCCCTGGCCCTCGCCGCCCTCGCGACCGTCGCCGTCCCCGGTTTCGACGCCCGCGAGGTGCGCCCCGGTGCCGGTGCGGGGGACGACGACGTCGCGCTGGTGACGGACGGGCAGCGCCGGCACTGGGTGGTCCGCGCACCGCGCAGCGCCGCGGCCGGTGCCGCCCTGGAGGCCGAGCTCGTGCTGCTCGGGGCGATGGCGGAGCAGGTCGACGCCGGCCGCCTGCCGTTCGACGTCCCGCGCGTCGTGGGTGCCGCCCCGCTCGAGGAGGGCGGCCGCGTGGTCGTGCACCGCGAGCTGCCGGGCCGCCCGGTCGAGCTCGAGCGGCTCCGGCCCGGGCCCGGCACCGCCGCGGCGCTGGGCCGCGCCATCGGGGCGCTGCACGAGCTGCCGGTCGCGGTCGTCGAGGACGCCGGGCTCCCGGTGTACGACGCGGCGGCGTACCGCCAGCGGCGGCAGGCCGAGGTGGACGAGGCCGCGCGCACCGGCCGGGTGCCCGCGACGCTGCTGCGCCGGTGGGAGGAGCGCCTGGAGGACGTGTCGCTGTGGCGGTTCTCGCCGACGGTCGTGCACGGCGACCTGTCCGCGGACCACGTGCTGGTCGCCGACGGCGGCGTCACCGGGGTGGTCGCCTGGGGCGAGGCCAAGGTGGCGGACCCCGCCGACGACCTCGCGTGGCTGCTGGTGGCCGCGCCGCAGGACGCGGTGGACTCGATCATGGAGGCCTACCAGCTGCGGCGCACCGAGCTGACGGACCCGCACCTGGCCGACCGGGCGCTGCTGGCCGGGGAGCTCGCGCTCGCCCGCTGGCTGCTGTACGGGGTGCGGTCGGGGGACGACGAGGTCGTCGCGGACGCGGTGCAGATGCTCGACGAGCTCGACGAGCAGACCCGCGACGTCCCCGAGCCGGGCGCCGCGAGCGTCTGACCCGGCGCCCGCCGGCCCGCGCCGCGGCGCGCCGCCCGCCGCGCCTCAGCCCGCCGTCGCCCCGAGCAGCAGCCGCTCGATCTCCGGGGCGTCGAGCAGCCGCTCCGGCCGGACGGTGCGGCCCGCGCCGACGTAGCAGAACGCCGCGCCGACCCGGTCGAGCGGGGTCCCCGTCCACCGCGACCACGCCAGCCGGTAGACCGCGAGCTGCAGCTCCCGGACGGCGACGTCGGCGGGGTCGCGCGGCGGGGCACCCGTCTTCCAGTCGACGACCACGACGGCGCCGGGCACGCCGGGGCGGTCCGGGTCCGGGAAGACGGCGTCGATCCGCGACCGCAGCACGTAGCCGCCGACGGTCGTCTCGACGTCGACCTCGACGGCGACCGGCTCCAGCGCCGCCCAGGGCGTCGCGAGGAACGCGGCACGCAGGGCGGCCTCGTCCGCGTCGACCGGCACGGAGTCGTCGTCGGCCCCCGGCAGGTCGTCGAGGTCGACCAGCGCGGGCGCGCCGAAGAACCCCTCGACCCACGCGTGGAACTGCGTGCCGCGCCGCGCCTGCGGGGACGGCCGGTTCGGCACCGGGCGGCGCAGCGCGCGGGCGAACTCGGCGCTGTCGGCCGCGAGCCGGACCACCGCGGACGCCGACAGGTGCGCGGGCAGCTCGACCTCGGGGCGGGGGCGCCGCTCCGCGTCCCGCTCGGTGAGCAGCACGCGCACGGTGTGGTCCCAGGGCGTCGGTGCGCCCGGCCCGCCGGCGGCCCGGGCGGAGCGGACGGCGGCCGCGGCGGCCTCCAGCGCGGCCCGGCGGGTGGGTCCGCCGGCACCGGGCTCCGCGAACGGGTCGGCCGGCCAGACGGCGGAGGCCTGCTCCTGCGTCCGGGGGTTCTCGGTGTCGTCCTCCGGCAGCGCGGCCCACGCGGCGACGTGCGCGAGCCCGGCCTCGACGACCTCGGTGAGGAACACCGACGGCGGGCGCGGGCGGCTGCCGTCGCCCCACCAGGCCCCGGTCAGCAGCAGCGCGGCCCGCGCGCGGGTGAACGCCACGTAGGCCAGCCGGCGCTCCTCGGCCACCTGGTGGTCGCCGGCGTCCCGGAGGAACTGCTTGCGGCGCTCCTCGAGCTCCTTGGGGTCGGCCGCCCCGGCGTACGCGAGCTCGGGCAGGTCGGCGCGGTCGCCCCGCAGCGGGTAGGGCAGCTCCCCCAGCCCGGTCAGCCAGGCCGAGTCCGTGGGGCCGTCCTTGCCCTGGGTCCGGGTGGCGGGCAGCCCCCCGTCGACCAGGCCGGCGACGGCGACGACGTCCCACTCCAGGCCCTTGGCGGCGTGCACCGTGATGAGCTGCACGGCGTCCGGGTCGGGCTCGGCGACCGGCATGTCCAGGCCGTGCTCGTGGGCGTCCGCGGACTCCAGCCAGGCGAGGAACCCGCCGAGGCTCGGGTCGTCGGTGGCGTCGGAGTACCGCACCGCGACCTCGCGGAACGCGTCGAGGTGCGCGCGGGCGCGCCCCGGGGCGACGCCGGGCCGCGCGGCCACCTCGATGTCGAGCCCCCACAGGCGCTCGGCGTGCGCGACGAGCTCCGGCAGCGACAGGTAGGTGTGCTGGCGCACGGCGCGGAGCACGCCGCCGAGCCGGGTGACCCGCTCGAGCCCCGCGGCCGTCAGCGCGCGGCCGGACGGGCTGGTCCACCCCGGCGGCGGCGGGCCGTCCACCGCGTCCACGATGCTGCGCTCGTCCACCACGTCGGCGACGACCGGGTCCGCGCCGGCCGCCTGCGGCTGCGTCGCCCGGCCG
>JAEWGQ010000235.1 GCA_023388235.1 Actinomycetes bacterium
CGGCCCGGGTGCGGGCGGGCGGCGGCGCGGGTCGTGCGTGGGGTCAGTGCGTGCCGACGATGTCGACGACGAACACCAGGGTGTCGCCGCCGCGGATGCCGGCCTGCGGGACGCCGCGGTCGCCGTAGCCGAGGTGCGGCGGGATCGACAGCAGCACGCGGGAGCCGACGGGCTGGCCGACGAGGCCCTCGTCCCAGCCGCCGATGACGGCGCCGACGCCGATCGGGAACGAGATGGACGACCCGCGGTCGTACGAGTTGTCGAAGACGTGCCCGCCCCAGGTCTGGCCCAGGTAGTGCACCTCCAGGTCGTCGCCGGCCTCGACGAGCGCGCCGTCACCGGGCGACAGGACGACGACCTCGAGCTCGGCGGGGGCGGTGCCCTCCGGGAACGTCAGGGTCGGCTTCTCACCGAACGAACCGGTGGCCTCGGGCAGGGTGGACATGACGTCTCCTCGGTCGGGGGCTGAACTCCCCCATCCTGCCCGCTACCGGGCCCGCGCCGCGAACGCGTGCAGCAGCGGCCCGCGCAGCAGCGTCAGCACGGCGGCCACCACCCCCGCACCCAGCAGCGCCCCGGCGAGGACGTCGTGCGGCAGGTGCGCGCCCTGGGCCACGCGCGCCGCCGCGACGACGGCGGCCAGCAGCACGGCCGGCCCCGTGACCCACCGGGCGCCCGCCGCGGCACCCGTGAGCGCGGCGGTGACGGCGAGCGCCACCGCGACCGTCGTGTGGTTCGACGGGAAGGACCAGTCGCCGGCCGGCGGGCAGTCCGCGGCCTGCGCCAGCGCCCAGCACCCCCGGGGCTGGCGCACCAGGTCCTTGACCGCCTCGCTCGCGAGGTAGGCGAGGCCGGACGCCCCCACGCCGAGGACCGCGGTGGCGAGGACGGCCGGCCCCCTGCGCCGGCCGACCACGCCCACGACGACGACCAGCCCCAGCAGCAGCGCGACGCCGGTGGCGGCGACGGCGTCGAGGCCGGGCAGGTGGCCCGTGCGCCCGACGACGGCGACGTACAGCGCCTCGCTCGGCGCCTGCAGCAGCCGCGCGGCGGCGACGGCCAGCGCGGTGGCGAGCAGGACCAGCCCGGCCCGGGGCCCGGCGAGCGAGGCGCCGGCGGGACGGGTGGTGACGGACGGTGCGGTCATGTCGGTCGACGCTAGGCGCCCCGGGCGGGCCCGCGCGTCCGACCACGGGACGGACCTGCGCCCCCGCGCGTCCGACCCGGGCCGCAGGGCTCCCGGCCGGCCCCGTCCGACCCCCGGTGGTCGCGCGCGGGTTAGCGTCGTCCCGGCGGGCGAGGGGCGCCCGCCGGGACGGGAGCACCGATGTCGCTGACCACCTGGGCCGGGAACCGCACCTACGGCGCCGCGCGCGTGCACGAGCCGCGCACCGTCGAGCAGGTGCAGGAGGTCGTCGCCGGCGCGCGGCACGTCCGGGCGCTGGGGACGCGGCACTGCTTCAACGACCTGGCGGACACCGCGCACGACCTGGTGCGCCTCGACGGCCTCGACCCGGACGTGCAGGTCGACCCCGGGGCGCGCACGGTCACCGTGACCGCCGGCACCCGGTACGGCACCCTGGCGCGGGCGCTGCACCCGCAGGGCTGGGCGCTGCACAACCTCGCGTCGCTGCCGCACATCTCGGTGGCGGGGGCGGTCGCGACGGCCACCCACGGGTCCGGGGACCGGTCGCGGAACCTCGCGGCGGCGGTCGCCGGGCTCGACCTCGTGACCGCGGACGGGTCGCTGCTGCACCTGGCGCGCGGCGACGCGGACTTCCCGGGGGCCGTGGTCGGGCTCGGGGCGCTCGGCGTCGTCGTCCGGGTGACCCTGGACGTGGAGCCGGCGTACGACGTCGCGCAGGAGGTGCACACCGACCTGCCGTGGGACGCGGTGGCCGAGCACCTCGACGAGGTCACCGGCTCCGCGGACTCCGTCAGCCTGTTCACCGACTGGACCGGGCCCGCCGTCCGCCAGGTGTGGCGCAAGACGCGCGTGCCGGCCGGGTCGGTGCCCGCGCCGCGCACGGACCTGTTCGGCGCGCGGCCGGCGACCGGCCCGCTGCACCCGCTGCCGGGGATCGACCCCGTGAGCTGCACCCCGCAGCTCGGGGTGCCCGGGCCGTGGCACGAGCGGCTCCCGCACTTCCGCCTGGAGTTCACCCCCAGCGCCGGGGACGAGCTGCAGTCCGAGTACCTGGTGCCGCGGGCGCACGCGGTGGAGGCCATCGGGGCGCTGCGCGCGCTGGGGCCGGTGGTCGCCCCGCTGCTGCAGGTGGCCGAGATCCGGACCGTCGCGGCGGACGACCTGTGGCTGAGCACGGCGTCCGGCGGCGACCGGGTCGGGCTGCACTTCACCTGGCTGCCCCGCCAGCCGGAGGTCGAGGCGGTGCTCCCCCGGATCGAGGCCGCGCTCGCGCCGTTCGGCGCCCGGCCGCACTGGGGCAAGCTCTTCGCCTCGCTCGGGGCCCCCGGGTCGGACCCGCGCGCGCTCTACCCGCGGCTGGACGACTTCCGCGCGCTGGCCGCCCGGCTGGACCCGGAGGGCACGTTCCGGAACGCGTTCGTCGACCGGCACGTGCTCGGCGCCTGACCCGGCGCAGCACCGCCGGGCCGGGCCGGGCCGGCCGGGCGGGGCCGGGCGGGCCGGGCTCAGCGCGCGAGGAACGCCAGCAGGTCGTGCCGGGTCAGCACCCCGACGGGCTGCCCGTCGTCCACCACCATCAGCGCGTCGTGCTTCTGCAGGGCGTCGCGGGCGGAGTCCACGGTCTCCCCCGAGCCGATGAGCGGCAGCGCGGCCGCCATGTGCCGGTCCACCCGGTCGGACAGCGACGCGGCGCCGGAGAACACGGCGTCCAGCAGCTCCCGCTCGGACACCGCCCCGGCGACCTCGCCGATCTTCACGGGCGGCTCGGCGCCGACGACGGGCATCTGCGAGACGCCGTACTCCTGCAGGATCTCGATGGCGTCCCGCACCGTCTCGTTCGGGTGGGTGTGCACGAGCGCCGGCAGGCTGCCGTCCTTGGTCCGCAGCACGTCGGCGACGGTGGCGCCCTGGCCGGCGTCGAGGAACCCGTACGACCGCATCCACCGGTCGTTGAAGATCTTCGACAGGTAGCCCCGGCCGCCGTCGGGCAGCAGCACGACGATCACGGCGCGCGCCGCGGCCTGCGGGTCCTCGTCCTGCAGGCGCCGCGCGAGCCGCAGGGCGCCCTCGACGGCCATCCCGCAGGACCCGCCGACCAGCAGCGCCTCCTCGCGGGCCAGGCGCCGGGTCATCGCGAACGAGTCCGCGTCCGACACCGCGAGGATCTCGTCCGGGACCGCCGGGTCGTACGCCGGCGGCCAGAAGTCCTCGCCGACGCCCTCGACCAGGTACGGCCGCCCGTCGCCGCCGGAGTACACCGACCCGAGCGGGTCGATGCCGACGACGCGGACCGGGCCGCCGTCGGCCGCGGGGCGGCCGGCGGACACGTCGTGCAGGTACCGGCCGGTGCCGGTGATGGTGCCGCCGGTGCCGACGCCGGCGACGAAGTGCGTGACCCGGCCCTCGGTGTCGGCCCAGATCTCCGGGCCGGTCGAGGCGTAGTGGCTGGCGGGGCCGTTCGCGTTGGCGTACTGGTTCGGCTTCCAGGCGCCGTCGATCTCGGTGACCAGGCGGTCGGACACCGAGTAGTAGGAGTCCGGGTGGTCCGGCGGGACCGCGGTCGGGGTGACGACGACCTCGGCGCCGTACGCGCGCAGCACGTCGCGCTTGTCCTCCGAGACCTTGTCCGGGCACACGAACACGCAGCGGTAGCCCTTGCGCTGCGCCACCAGGGCCAGGCCGACCCCGGTGTTGCCGCTGGTGGGCTCGACGATCGTGCCGCCGGGCCGCAGCTCGCCGGACGCCTCCGCCGCCTCGATCATCGCCAGCGCGATGCGGTCCTTGGCCGAGCCGCCGGGGTTGAGGTACTCGACCTTCGCGAGGACCGTGGCGGACAGCCCCTCGGTCACGGCGTTCAGGCGCACGAGCGGGGTGCCGCCCACGAGCTCGGAGATGTGCTGCGCGTACTTCACGGTGCTCCAGACGGCCGACGGGCGGGGCGGGACGTGCGACGGCCCCGCCGCACCAGCCTAGGGCCGGGCGCCGGGGCCGTCGTGGGCGTGCGGGACGCGGTCAGTCGCGGCCCTGCAGGATCGCGAGGATCCGCAGGATCTCCAGGTACAGCCAGACCAGCGTCACGATCAGGCCGAACGCGGCGGACCAGGCGTACGCCCGCGGGGCGCCCTGCTCGACGCCGCGCTTGATCGCGTCGAAGTCCATGATGAGGCTCGCGGCCGCGAGGCCCACCGCCACCAGGCCGACGACGACGCCGACCCACCCGCTGCGCAGCGGGCCGAACTCGCCGCCGCCGCCGAACACCATCATGACGACGTTGACCAGCGAGTACGCCAGGTACCCGACCATCGCGACCAGCAGCCAGCGCGTGAACTTCGGGGTGACGCGCACGCGGCCGGACTTGAAGAGGAACAGCGCCGCGCCGAAGGTCGCGAAGGTGGCGACGATCGCCTGCAGCACGATCGGCTGGACGTTGCCGGTCACGTCCGTCGTCATGTTCTGGAACGCGAGGCTGATGCCGCCGAGGAACACGCCCTGCGCGACCGTGTAGGCCACGATCAGCGGCGGGCTGGGCCGGCGCTTGAACGCGTTGACCAGGCCGAGCACGAGGCCGACGACGGCGCCCAGCGGCCAGATCTGGGGCGCGAGGTTCCACGTCGCCGCCGCCACGACGACGAGCAGCGCGAGCAGCCCGCCCGTCTTGACGATGACGTCGTCGTACGTGAGCCGGCCGGTGTCGCGGGTGGTCGCGGACGGCGCGCCGTACATCTGCTCGAGGGTCGAGGCCTCGACCACGGGGCCGGTGGCACCCCCCAGCGTGCCGGTCGGCGCGCCCTGCTGCGGGCGGCGGTTGCCGCGGGCGCGCGGGTCGCCGAACACGGCGCTGTTGTTGAACACGGGGTTGGTCATCGGTCCTCCAGGGTCGGTTCGCGATCGAGCCGGCAGTGGTTCACCCCGGGAGAACGCCGCGGGGGCCGCGGAAGTTCCCGGGTCCGGCGGACGCGACCTGCGCCCGAGGCCGCGGCGCCCGGGGTCATCCGTGAGGCGGACGGTGGTCCTCCGGGTGGGCGAGCCGCGCCCGGCGCAGGTTCGGCCGTGCGGGCGTTCCGGCCGCCGCGGCGCGTCCGTAGGTTCGTGGTGTACCGGATGACCCACCCTGTGAGGACACGATGATCGAGGCACGCGGACTGACCAAGAGGTACGGGAAGAAGACGGCCGTCGCCGGCATCGACTTCTCCGTGCAGCCCGGCAAGGTCACCGGCTTCCTCGGCCCGAACGGGGCCGGCAAGTCGACGACGATGCGGATGATCATGGGCCTGGACCGGCCGTCCGCCGGCACGGTGACGGTCAACGGCCGGCCGTACGCCCAGCTCCGGTCGCCGCTCACGGAGGTCGGGGCGCTGCTGGACGCGAAGGCGGTGCACTCCGGCCGCTCCGCGACCAACCACCTGCGCGCCGTCGCCGCCACGCACGGCATCGGCCGCCGGCGCGTCGAGGAGGTCATCGAGATGACCGGCCTGCAGGCCGTCGCCGGCAAGCGGGTCGGCGGGTTCTCGCTCGGCATGGGCCAGCGGCTCGGCATCGCCGCGGCCCTGCTCGGCGACCCGCGCACGCTGATCCTCGACGAGCCGGTCAACGGGCTGGACCCCGAGGGCGTGCTCTGGGTGCGCAACCTCGTCAAGCACCTGGCGTCCGAGGGCCGCACGGTGTTCCTGTCCTCGCACCTGATGAGCGAGATGGCGCTGACCGCCGACCACATCCTCGTGATCGGGCGCGGCCGGATCATCGCCGACGCCCCGGTCGCCGACATCCTGGCCGGCGCCTCCGGGACCCGGGTGCGCGTGCGCAGCCCGCAGGTGAGCCGGCTCGCCGAGCTGCTGCGCGGCCCGGACACCACGGTGACGTCCGTCGAGGCCGGCCTGATCGAGGTGGTCGGCGCCTCCGCCGAGGCGGTCGGCGAGCTCGCCGCCCGCAACGCCGTGGTCCTGCACGAGCTGACCCCGGTGGCCGCGTCCCTGGAGGCGGCGTACATGTCGCTCACCGCCGACGACGTCGAGTACCACTCCGCGCCCACCGGCGCGGGCACCACCCTGTCCACCCCCACCCCCGAGGAGGCCCGGCGATGAGCGCCACCGCCACCGCCCCTGCCACCCGCGCCGCCGCCCGCCCCGCCGGGGACGTCCGCGTGACGTTCGGCCGCCTCGTGCGGTCCGAGTGGATCAAGATCTGGTCGCTGCGCTCCACGTGGTGGGTGCTGCCGATCACCGTCCTCGCGCAGGCGGGCTTCGCCTGGCTGTTCGCGTACTTCGGCACCCGCGCGACCGCCGGGATGGACTACGAGGTCACCGCCGGCGACATCGTGGGCGGCGTGCAGATGGCGCAGCTCGCGATCTGCGTGCTCGCGGTCCTCGCGATCTCCGGGGAGTACTCGACCGGGATGATCCGCTCGACCCTGTCGACGTCGCCGACCCGGCTGCCCGCGCTGCTGGCGAAGGGCCTCGTGGTGGTCGTCGTCGCGTGGGCGACCGGCCTGGTCGCCACCATCGCCTCGTGGGCGGTGACCTATCCGGTGCTCGGCTCGGAGCACCGCCTCGACCTGGGCGACGCGGTGAACCAGCGCATCCTGCTGGGCACCCCGCTGTACCTCGCCGCGATCGCGCTGCTCGCGTACGGCATCGGCGCGATGCTCCGGCACTCCGCCGCCGCGCTGGCCACCGTCCTGGGGCTGCTGCTGGTCGTCGAGGTGCTGTTCGCGTCGATCCCGTGGGACGTGCTCACCAAGGCCCAGCCCTACCTGCCGATGTCCGCGGGCAGCCAGCTGGTCATGACGGGCTTCCCGGACGCGGTGCTCTCCCCCTGGGAGGGCTACGGCGTGCTGGTGGCCTGGGGCGTGGTCGCGCTGGCCGGCGCCGCGGTCCTCCTCAAGCGCCGGGACGCCTGAGTCCCGCCGCCTCTGGCACAGTGGCCCCGCCCCCGTCCCCGGGGCGGGGCCGCACCCGTCCCCCGTCCCGCCGGCCCGAGGAGGTCCCGCTGAGCGTCGACGACCGCCTCCCGGTGCCCTCGTTCACCGAGCTCGACGCCCGGCGGCTCGGGCGGGTGCGCCGGTACTTCGCCCAGCACCCGCGCGCCTCGGACGTCGCGGTGTGCGCCGCGTTCCTGCTGGGCAGCGTCGTGGAGATCGCCGAGGGCGTCGCGACCCTCGCCGGTGCCGACGCCGCCCCGCACGGCGCCCCCGCCGCGGTCGGGGCGATGGCGCTGGCCCTGGTCGGTGCCGGCGTGCTGTGGTTCCGGCGCCGCTGGCCGATCCGCGTCGCGGCGACCACGACGCTGCTCGCCGTGGCGAACGTGCTGGTCGCGGGCGGCATCGGCGGGTTCGGCATCGGGTTCGCGCTGGCGCTGTACGTGGTGGCCGCCGCGCGGCCGCAGCGGACCGGCTGGGTGGTGCTGGGGGCGTCGGCCGTCGTGGTGACCTCGGCGCTGCTGGCGTGGGGTGCGGGTGCCCGGGCCACGGACCGCGTGGACACCGGCGTGGTCGTCACGACCCCCGCCGACCTGCCGTCCGAGGACCCGGCGCGCGGGCAGGGCTCGAACACCGCGTCCGACGTGTCGACGCTGCTGCTGCTCGGGCTGATCGCGATGGCGGTCGGCGCGAACGTGCGGGGCCGGCGCCTGCACACGCGCGGCCTCGTGGAGCGGCACCAGCAGCTCGTGGACGCGGGCGAGCAGCAGGCGAAGCTCGCGGCGGCCGCCGAGCAGACGCGCATCGCGCGCGAGATGCACGACGTGGTCGCGCACGGCCTCACCGTGATGATCGCGCTGTCCGACGGCGCCCGGGTGGCGGTGCGCCGCTCCCCCGACGACGCCGAGGCCGCCCTCGACCTGCTGTCCGAGACCGGGCGGTCCGCGCTGGCCGACATGCGCCGGATGCTGGGGGTGCTCCGCGGCGCCGACGTGCCGCTCGAGCCCCAGCCGGGCACGCAGGACCTCGAGTCGCTCGTCCAGCAGTTCCGGGCGGCGGGCCTGACCGTGCACCTGACGACCGCCGGGCCGCCGCTGCCGTCCGACGCGGCGCTCGCGCTCACCGTGTACCGCGTCGTCCAGGAGTCGCTGACGAACGCGCTGCGGCACGCCGGTGCGGGCAGCCGGGTCGACGTGCTGGTGCGGCACGGCGAGCACCGCGTGGGCATCGAGGTGGTCGACGACGGCAGCGGCGCCGTCCGCGTCGCCGGGCCGGCGCCGTCGCCCGCGGGGCTGCGCGGCCGGCTCAGCGAGCGCCTGGGCACCACGCCCGAGGCGCGCACCGACGCGGACCCGACGGCCACCGCACCGGTCCCCGCCGTCCCGGGCGTGGTCCCGCCGCCGGTGCGGACCGGCCGCGGCCTGGTGGGCATGCGGGAACGCGCCGCGGTCTACCGTGGCACCGTGACGGCGGGCCCGTACCGCGCCGGGTGGCGCGTGCACGTGGAGCTGCGCACCGACGACCTCACCACCGACCCCGAGGAGCACCCGTGACCGAGCAGCCGCAGCCCGAGGGACCGGGCGGCGCGGGCGGGGCCGGCACGGCGGGCGCACCGATCCGGGTGCTGCTCGTCGACGACCAGGCGCTGCTGCGCATGGGCTTCCGGCTGGTGCTGGACGACGAGGACGACCTCACCGTCGTCGGCGAGGCCGGCGACGGCGCCGAGGCCCTGCGGCAGGTCGCCGCGCTGCGGCCCGACGTCGTGCTGATGGACGTGCGGATGCCGGGGGTGAACGGCATCGAGGCCACCGAGCGGATCGTCGCCTCGGGGGCGTGCACGCGCGTCCTCATCCTCACGACGTTCGACCTGGACGAGTACGCGTTCGCGGCGCTGCGTGCCGGGGCCAGCGGCTTCCTGCTCAAGGACGCGCGGCCCGCGGAGCTCACCGCGGCGATCCGCGCGGTCGCGACCGGTGACGCGGTGGTCTCCCCCCGCGTCACCCGCCGGATGCTCGAGCTGTTCGCCGAGGAGCTGCCGAGCGAGGGTCCGCGCACGGCGCCGCGGGTGGACGCGCGGCTCGCCGAGCTCACCCAGCGCGAGCGCGAGGTGCTGCTCGCCGTGGCCGAGGGCCTGTCGAACGCCGAGGTCGCCGAGCGGCTGTTCCTGTCCGAGGCCACCGTGAAGACGCACGTCGGGCGGGTGCTCGCGAAGCTCGGGGTCCGGGACCGGGTGCAGGCCGTGGTGTTCGCCTACGAGTCGGGTCTCGTCGGGCGCTGAGCCGGGGCGTCAGACCTCCCCGACCGCCTCCTCCGGGGTGCCCTCCGCCGCGCGGGCGGCGCGGTCCAGCTGCCGCCACGTCAGGCGCTCCCCCACGGCGGTCGCCATGCCCTGGCCCTTCCAGGCGAACACCGCGACGCCCACCACCAGCACGCCGGCGCCGACCCAGTAGGGCGCCGTCGGGCTCACCGGGTGCAGCAGGCCGGCGATCACCGGCGCGGGTGCGGCGCACCCCCAGCGGACCAGGTTGAAGGCCGCGGTCGTGGTGCGGCGCTCCGCCCCGCCGATGCCGAGGGCGAGGTCGGTGAGGTTGGCGTTCGCGATGCCCATGCACACGCCGGCGAGCACCAGCACGGCCACGGACTCCGCGGTCCCGGCGCTGGTGGCGAGCAGCACCAGGGCCGCCAGCAGGCCGGCCAGGGCGATGCCGACCGTGGCGACGGCGCCGACGCGGTGCGCCAGCCGGTGCCCGACCACGAGGATGCCGACGGCCAGTCCGACGCCCCACGCCGTGAACACCAGCCCGAGCGGGACGACGTCGAGCCCGAGGAACACCGGCGTGTAGCCGAGCACGACGAAGAACACGAAGTTGTAGGCGGCGGTGACGACGCACAGCGTGCGGAACGCGGGGCGCCGGTACGGCTGGAGCACGTCGCGCAGCCGCAGCGGGGTCGGCGGGTCCTGCGGGTCGCGCAGCCGGGTGACCGACATCGCGAGGGCGACGAGCATGAGGACGCCGCACGCGGCGAACGGCACCCGCCAGGAGATCTGCCCGAGCAGCCCGCCGAGGAGCGGGCCGACGGCGAACCCGAGCCCGACGCAGGTCTCGAACAGCTCGACCACCCACTCGCGGTCCGCGGCCAGCGCCACGAGCAGCACCATCGCGGTCGCGAAGAACATCGCGTTGCCCAGGCCCCACAGGCCGCGCAGCACCGCGAGCTCGGCGATCGTGCCGGACAGCGCGGCGAGCACCGCGGCCGCCGCGACCACGCTGACGCCGGTCGCCAGGACGGCGCGGTAGCCGAACCGGCCGGTCGCGATGACGGCGGGGACCATCCCGACCGCCATGACGAGCAGGTAGGCGGTGAACAGCAGCTCGATCTGCCAGGTCGACGCCCCGATCTCGGCGCCGATGACCGGCAGGATCGGGTCCACCACGGCGATGCCGGCGATCGCGAAGAACGCGGTGAGCGCCGTGGCGTAGATGGCGGTGCGGTGCGGCTCGGGGTGCCGGCTGGGCATGCGGGGTCCTCCGGGGGACGACGGCGGGATTACCTGCATCATACAGGTAGTCTCCCAGGACGCCGTGGCACACTGCGCTCGGCGGACCGATGCGAGGGGGGACCATGGACGACGACGTACGCACGATCGAGGCCCAGGTGGCCATGCTCCTGCGGCTCTCCGACCGCACCCGCCGCTCCGCCGCCCGCGCCGGCGAGCTCGAGCGCTCCGCCTACCTGGTGCTCGGCGTGCTGACCCAGGACGGCCCCGCGAGCGTGAACGCCATCGCCGACGCCCTGCGGCTCGACCCGTCCACCGTCACGCGGCAGGTGCTCGCCATGGAGCAGGCCGGGCACGTGACCCGCGGCGCCGACCCCGCCGACGGCCGCGTCACGCTCGTCAGCCCCACCGCCGCCGGCGAGGCCGCGCTCGCGCGCACCCGGGACGAGCGCTCCCGCCTCTACGGCGAGATCCTCGACGGCTGGAGCGACGGCGACCGCGCCGCGCTCGCCCGGCTGCTGACCCGGCTCAACGCCGACGTCGACGTCTGGGGACGCGCCCACGCCGGACGGTGACGCGGGCGCGGCGGCGATCCGCGTGACGACGCACCGCGCCAGCCCCTACGCTCGGACCGGCGCACCGGTCACGCCCCCGGGCCGCGCGCCGGCGACCCCGCGCCGTCCCCGTCCGGCACCCGACCACCCGGAAGGTGCTCCCGCGTGACCTCACCCGACCCCGCCGTCGTCCCCGCCGCCCCGCCCCGCCGGGGCAGCACCGCGCTGCGCGCCACCGTGCTGCGCACCGAGCACCTCACCCCGGCCATGGTGCGGGTGACCCTCGGCGGCGCCGGCCTGGCGGGCTTCCGGCCCTCCCCGCACGCGGACTCGTACGTCAAGCTCGTGCTGCTGCCCGGCGCGGGGAGCACCCCGTCCGGGGCGGACGTCCTCGCCGCGTGGACCACCCCCGAGGGCGTGGTGGACCTCGCCGCGGCGCGCGCCGCCCTGCCGCCCGAGCACCAGCCGCGGATGCGCACGTACACCGTGCGCGCCTACGACGACCTGGAGCTCACCGTCACCCTGGACGTCCTCGTGCACGGCGCGCAGGGCGTGGCCGGGCCGTGGGCGGCGGGCGCGCTGCCCGGCGACGAGGTCGTGGTGGTCGGGCCCGGCGGCGGCTACACCCCCGACCTCACGGCCGACCACCACCTGCTCGCCGGCGACGCCTCGGCCGTCCCCGCCGTCGCCGTGGCGCTCGAGCGGCTCGGCGACGCCGCGACCGGGGTCGCGGTGCTCGAGGTCGCCGACCACGCCGAGGAGGTGCCGCTGCACGTCCCCGACGGGATCGCGCTGCGCTGGGTGCACACCGGTGACGCCGCGCCCGGCGCGCGCCTCGTCGAGGCGGTGCGCGCCCTGCCGTGGCCCGGCGGCCGGGTGCACGCCTTCGTGCACGGCGAGGCGGGCGCGGTCCGCGAGCTGCGCCGCTACCTGCGCGTCGAGCGCGGGCTGACCCGCGACGACCTGTCGATCTCCGGCTACTGGCGGCTCGGCGCCGACGACGAGGGCTGGCGCGCCGGCAAGCGCGACTGGCTGCGGCGCATCGAGGACGACGAGGCGGCGGCCGGGCTGGACTGACCGGCGGCCACGCCCCGGCGGGCGGCACCGGGGCGGTGCCCGCGGACCGGGTCAGGCGCCCGGATCCGCCAGGTGCCACGGGCGGCGCGGGTCCGTCGCCCGCGGGTCGGCCACGACCTCGACGGCGTACGTGGCGGGCGGCGGGCCGTCGGGCACCGGGCCGAGGTAGCGGTGCCCCGTGAGGCGGCACCACGCCGGCAGGTCCACCGGGGCGACCGGGTCGGACGTCGTCAGGTGCACCACCGTGCCCGCCGGGAGCGTCCGGGCGCGGTCGCGCAGCAGCACGAGCAGCCGCGCGCACCCCAGGTCCCCGCCGTCGATGTGCACCGTCACGGGAGCCGACCGTACCGCCTGCGCGCGGGGCTCAGGCCGCGCCCGCGTCGCGCGGGTGCACCACCCCCGCCACCAGGCCCGCCGCGACCTCGCGGGTGTCCCGGTGGCTCGCCGCCGACCGCAGGTACGCCAGCGCCTCGCCCGCGTCGCAGTGCCGCTGCGCCATGACCACCCCGACGGCGCGGTCGATCAGCGGCTGCGACCGCGAGCACGCGAGCAGGTCGTCCATCGTGTGCGCGAGCGCGATCACCTCGTCCCGCGCCGCGACGACGGACGCGATGCCCTCCGCCAGCCCGGTGGCCCGGTCGCCGGCGGCACCCCACACGCACGGGCGCCGCCCGTACAGCGCCAGGTACACGGTGACGTCGCGGTGCGTGCCCGCGACGACGGCGGCCGACTGGAAGCCCTGGACCCGGCAGGCGTGCGCCCACACCGGCCAGCGGGCCGCGACGTCCGGGTCGGCCAGGTCGCCCACGAGCACCGGGACCGCCGACGCGCGCACGTCGTACCGCGGGCCCTGGCGGGGCCGGTCCTGCGTCGCGTCGCAGCGCGCCACGGCGACCGACGCCGCCGCCAGCCAGCGGTCCATGCCGCGGACCGTGGCGGTGGCGCACGCCTGCGCGTCCACCCCGAGCGTGTGCCCGGCCTGCGTGGTGAGGGTCTGGATCAACGCGTCGAGCGAGGCGTCGGCGTCCAGCCGCACGGCCTCGTCGGACCCCTGGACGGACATGCTCGATCACCCCGGCGTCATCACGCGGCGGCTGCGCGCCCCTGCACAGGGGAGCAGGATGACGCACGACGGGCCGTCGCGCCACCGGTGGGCGCCGGCGCCGGCCGTCCCGCCGCCCGTCCTCGACGCCGCGCCGGGGAGGGCCGGGCGTCACGCCTCGTCGCGCGGACCCCGTCCCGGCACCACCGGCACGTGCTCCCCGCCGCGACGGCCGCGTGCCCGCGCCTCCGCACGGACCAGGACGTCGGCGACCGCGTCCGGCCGGTCGCACATGACGAGGTGCCCGGCGCCCACGGCGTGGTGCGTCGCCGCCGCGAGCCGGTGCGCGAGCCGCCGCTGGGCCCGCCGGCCGAGCGTGGTCGCGGGGCGGGGCACGAGCAGGTCGGCGC
>JAEWGQ010000244.1 GCA_023388235.1 Actinomycetes bacterium
GTCCTTGGTGCCGCGCGTGGCGACCGCGAGCGCGCGCGAGGCGACCTGCGCGCGGCGCGCCACGTCGAGCACGTGCGCGGTGACGTCGCCGTCCGGCGCCGGGGCCGCGCCCGGGTGCTGCGCCCCGTCGGTGGCCGGGGCGTCGAGGGAGGTGGTCATCGGACCAGGGTAGTCCCGCGCGCGGGCGCGTCAGCGGCGCCGGCGCACCAGCACCAGGTCGTCGCGGTGCACCAGCTCGCGGTCGTAGCCCTCCCCCAGGTCGGCGCGCAGGTCCTGCGTCGACCGGCCGAGCAGGCCGGGGGCCTCCTGGGACGAGTACGCGACCAGCCCGCGCCCGACCACCGCGCCGTCGGGCGCCACGAGCTCGACGGGGTCGCCGGCCTCGAACTCGCCCTCGACCGCCGTGACGCCGGCGGGCAGCAGCGACATGCGGCGCTCGACCACCGCGCGCACGGCGCCCTCGTCGAGCAGCAGCCGCCCGTGCGTGCGCGCGGCGTACGCGAGCCACAGCAGCCGGGTCGACGCGCGGCGCCCGGTCGCGGCGAACCACGTGCCGACCTCCGCGCCGTCGAGCGCCGGGCCGACCTGCGCGGCCGAGGTGAGCACCACCGGGATGCCGGACGCCGTGGCGATCGCGACGGACTCGAGCTTGGTGACCATCCCGCCCGTGCCGACGCGGCTGCCGCGCGCGGACACGTCGACGCCCTCCAGGTCGCGCGGGCCGCGGACCTCGGCGATCCGGCGCGAGCCCGGGCGGTTCGGCGGCCCGGTGTACAGACCGTCCACGTCGGTGAGCAGCACCATGGCGTCGGCGTGCACCAGGTGCGAGACCAGCGCCGCGAGCCGGTCGTTGTCGCCGAACCGGATCTCGTCCGTCGCGACCGTGTCGTTCTCGTTGACGATCGGCACGATGCCGAGGTCCAGCAGCCGGTCCAGGGCGCGCTGCGCGTTGCGGTACTGGCCGCGGCGCATCGTGTCGTCCGCGGTCAGCAGCACCTGCCCGACCCGCAGGCCGTGCTCGTGGAACGCCCGGGTGTAGTGCGCGACGAGCAGCCCCTGCCCGACCGACGCGGCGGCCTGCTGCGTGGCGAGGTCCCGGGGCCGGCGCGCGAGACCCAGCGGGTCCATGCCGGTGGCGATCGCCCCGGACGACACGAGCACGACCTGGTGCCCGGAGGCGACCCGCGCCGCGAGCACGTCGACCAGCGAGCGCAGCCGCGCCGGGTCGAGCCGCCCGTCGGCGTCCGTCAGCGACGACGAGCCGACCTTCACCACCACGCGGTGGACCTCGGGCAGCAGGCGGCGGTCGGACAGCGCGGCGGCACTCACGGGGTGCATTCTCCCCCGCGCCCCCGCGCCGGGCCGCCGCCGTTCGCGGACCGGACGCGCGCGGCTCGCCCCGGGGTCAGTCCTCGGTCCAGAGACCGGCCTCGCGCTCGGTCCACAGCTCCGCGCGCGCCTCGGCCTTGGCGTCCATCCGCTCCTTGTACTCCTGGCGCTTCTGCCCGCGCGTCGGCCGGCTGTGGTCCTCGAGCCGCACGTCCGACCCGCGGGGGCCGCCCAGCAGCTCGGAGCCGGTCAGCAGGGTCGGCTCCCAGTCGAACACGACGGCCGACGGGCCGTCGCCGATGACGACCTCGGCGCCCGCGACGGCACCGGCCTTGAGCAGCTGGTCCTCGACCCCGAGGCGGGCCAGCCGGTCCGCCAGGTAGCCGACGGCCTCGTCGTTCGCGAAGTCGGTCTGCCGCACCCAGCGCTCCGGCTTCGTGCCGCGCACCTGGAAGTACTCGTGGTCGCCCTCGAGCCGCCGGGCCACGGTGAACCCGGACTCGTTGACGGCGCGCGGGCGCAGCACCACCCGGGTGGCCTCGGGCGCGGGCGCCTCGCGGCGGGCCTGCTCGACGAGCTCGGCCAGCGCGAACGTCAGCGGCCGCAGCCCCTCGTGGCTGGCGGTGGAGATCTCGAAGACCCGCATCCCGCGCGCCTCCAGCTCGGGCCGGACCAGCTCGGCGAGGTCGCGCGCCTCCGGCACGTCGATCTTGTTGAGCACGACCAGCCGCGGGCGCTCGTTCAGCGGCACGCGGCCGCCCTCGATGCCCAGGTCGCCCGAGTACGCGGCCAGCTCGGCCTCGATCACGTCGAGGTCCGTCAGCGGGTCGCGCCCCGGCTCGAGGGTCGCGCAGTCCAGCACGTGCACCAGGACGGCGCAGCGCTCGACGTGCCGCAGGAACTCCAGGCCGAGGCCCTTGCCCTCGCTCGCCCCGGGGATGAGCCCGGGGACGTCCGCGACCGTGTACCGGGCGTCCCCGGCCTGCACGACGCCGAGGTTCGGCACCAGCGTCGTGAACGGGTAGTCGGCGATCTTCGGCCGGGCCGCCGACATCGCGGCGACCAGCGAGGACTTGCCCGCGCTCGGGAAGCCCACGAGGGCGACGTCCGCGATCGTCTTCAGCTCCAGCACGACGTCGCGCGCCTCGCCCGGCTCGCCGAGCAGCGCGAACCCGGGGGCCTTGCGCCGCGGCGAGGACAGGGCCGCGTTGCCGAGCCCGCCGTGGCCGCCCTCGGCCACGACGAACGTCGCGCCGGCGCCCACGAGGTCCGCCAGGACCTCGCCCTCGGGGGACTTCACGACGGTGCCGTCCGGGACGGGGAGCACCAGGTCCTGCCCGGTCGAGCCCTGCCGGTGGTCGCCCATCCCCTGCGTCCCCGACGGCGCGTGCCGGTGCGGGGCGTGGTGGTAGTCCAGGAGCGTGGTCACCTGCGGGTCGACGACGAGGACGACGCTCCCGCCGTTCCCGCCGTTGCCCCCGTCGGGACCGGCGAGCGGCTTGAACTTCTCGCGGTGGATGGACGCGCAGCCGTGGCCGCCGTCACCGCCGCTGGCGTGGAGGACGACTCGGTCGACGAACGCGGCCATGCTGGGTGGTTCCTTCCTACGGCCGAAGGGGCGCACCGCGTCGTGCGGTGCGCCCCTTCGGCGACAGAGCGGGGGTGCGGCGGGGTCAGCCCGCCGTCACGATGTCGATGACCTTGCGGCCACGACGGGTGCCGAACTGCACCGAGCCGGCGGCCAGCGCGAAGAGCGTGTCGTCGCCGCCACGGCCCACGTTCACCCCGGGGTGGAAGTGGGTGCCGCGCTGGCGGACGATGATCTCGCCCGCGTTGACGAGCTGACCGCCGAAGCGCTTGACGCCGAGGCGCTGGGCGTTCGAGTCGCGACCGTTGCGCGAGGAGCTCGCGCCCTTCTTGTGTGCCATCTCAGGCCTGCTTTCCTGCGGTGCTGTCTACGGGTGGGTCACGGGCCGGGGGCCCGCGGGGTCACTTGATGCCGGTGACCTTGAGGCGGGTCAGCTGCTGGCGGTGGCCCTGGCGGCGGCGGTAACCGGTCTTGTTCTTGTACCGCAGGATGTCGATCTTCGGGCCCTTCTCGTCCCGGACGACCTCCGCGGTGACCTTGACCTTGGCCAGCGCCGCGGCGTCCGAGGTCACGGCCTCGCCGTCGACCAGCAGGAGCGCGGGCAGCTCGACCGTCGCGCCGGCCCCCGCCGCGAGGCGGTCCACGACGACGACGTCGCCGACGGCGACCTTCTCCTGACGGCCGCCGGCCTTCACGATCGCGTACACCACGTTGCTGCTCATCTCTGCTCGTCGAACTTCAGGTTCTGGGGGCGTCCCGCCTCGGGCCGGGTCCCGGCGCGCCACCGCGGTGGCAGCGGAACTCGGGAGCGTCGGCGCCGCAGGGGCGGTACGCGCGAACGGTGCTCTCCGGCGAGGACCGTTCGAACGGTCCCCATCAGAACGCACCGACGTTCAAGGATACGCAAGCCCCTCGCCGGGGGTCAAACCGCGTGCCCGCCCGCGCGGGGCGGGCACGCGGTCGCCGTCAGGAGGCGTCGTCCGCCGCGCCCTCGGCGTGCGGCAGCTCGAACAGCGCCGGGTCGACCGGCATGAGCTCGAGGTGCTGCTCCGGGCCCGGGGCGTCCGCGGGCGCGGGCTCCGGGTCGAGCGCCGGGCGCTCCGGGGCCGGGGCGCGGGTCGCGAGGTCGCCGAGGGCGGCCAGCACGTCCAGCACGGGACCGGCCGGGGCGGGTGCCGTCGGCTCGGCGGGCGCGGGCTCGGTGACGGGCTCGGCGGTGGCGGGCTCCACCTGCGCCGTGTCCCCC
>JAEWGQ010000246.1 GCA_023388235.1 Actinomycetes bacterium
CGAGCAGGTCGACGCCGGTGCGCGCGGGGTCCCAGCCCCAGGCCGCGCACAGGCCCTCGTGCAGCCACCGCGGCGCCGGCGCGCCGGGGCGCGGCGACGACGGGGAGGGGTCGGCGAGCCCCGTGCCGCCGGTCGGGTCGTCGGTCGTCATCACGCCCCCTGTCGCGCGCGCGCCCGGCCTGCCCGGCCCGGCGGACCCGTCGGGCCCGTGCCGAGTGTCGGAGGGTCGCGACGGCGCGGACAAGGACGCCGCTGCGAAGTTCACGCAGGTGTTACGCCGGGTCGCGACGGTGACGCCGCGGAAACACCGTCGTCCCCGTGCCGTTCCGGTGCCCGCGCAGCCCCCGTCGTCCCCGTGCCGTCCCCGCGCCGTCCTCGCGCAGCCCCTAGGGTGCGGGCATGACGTCGACGACCGCGCCCCAGCCGACCGGCACGACCATCCCGCCCCTGCGCGTGCGGGAGCACCGGCTGCGCGTGCCCGTCGACCGCGCGGACCCGGGCCGCTACCCGGACATCGAGGTGTTCGCCCGCGAGCTGGTCGACCCGGCGCGGGACGGCGAGGACCTGCCGCTGCTGCTGTTCCTGCAGGGCGGCCCCGGCGGCATGGGACCCCGCCCGCTCGGTGGCGGCTGGTGGACGTCGGCGCTGCGCACGCACCGGGTGGTGCTGCTGGACCAGCGGGGCACGGGACGGTCGTCGCGGGTGGACGGCCGCACGATGGCCCGCTTCGGCTCCGGCGCCGAGGCCGCCGCGTACCTGGCGTGCTTCCGCGCGGACGCGGTCGTGGCGGACGCCGAGGCCCTGCGGCACGCGGTGTACGGCGGCCGGCGGTGGGCGACGCTGGGCCAGTCGTACGGCGGGTTCCTCGCGCTCACGTACCTGTCCCGGCACCCGGAGGCGCTGACCGCCTGCTACATCACCGGCGGGCTGCCGGGGGTCGCGGCCACCGCGGAGGACGTCTACGCGCGGACCTTCCCCCGGCAGGCGGCTCGGGTCGCCGCGTTCGCGCGCCGGTACCCGCAGGACGTCGTGCGGCTGGGGGCGCTCGCGGACCGGCTGGCCGCCGGGGACGTGCGGCTGCCGGACGGCGACCCGTTCACCGTGCGGCGGCTGCAGACGCTCGGCATGCCGCTGGGCATGAGCACCGGGGTGGACGCGCTGCACTGGCTGCTCGACACGCTGGACCCCGACGCGGACGGCGTGCCGGACGACGCGTTCGCCCTGGCTGTGCAGGCGCAGACCGGGTTCGACGCGAACCCGCTGTACGCGGTGCTGCAGGAGGTGATCTACCACCAGGGCGAGCGCGCGGGCGGCTGGGCCGCGCAGGCCGAGCTCGACCGGCGCCCCGACCACGCGCCGGACGGGCGGCCGCTCGCGCTGACCGGCGAGGCGGTGTTCCCGTGGATGTTCGACGAGATCCGGGCGCTGCGCCCGTTCCGCGCGGCGGCCGAGGAGCTCGCGGCGCGGACCTCGTGGCCCGCCCTGTACGACCTGGACCGCCTGGCGGCGAACGACGTGCCGGTGGCGGCCGTGCAGTACGTGGACGACCCCTACGTCGACCTGGACCTGGCGCTCGGGACGGCCGACGCCGTCGGCAGCACGCAGGTGTGGGTCACCAACGAGTACCTGCACGACGGCCTGCGGGCCGCGGGCGACGTCATCTGGCCGCGGCTCGTCGACCTCGCCGCCGGGCGGTGGTCCGTCACGCGGCGCTGAGCGCCGTCAGAGCAGCCGCCGCGACCCGGGGCGCACCACGCGCAGCCAGCGGTACCCGTACGCCGGCAGCTCGATCTCGACCCGCCCGTCCGGCCCGACCTCGCACGTGCCGTCCTCGAGCAGGTCCACGAGACGGACCGGGTCGTCGTCCGCGGCGCCGCTGGCGGGGGAGGCGGTGCCGTCCGCCCGGCCCTGCTCGCCCGCGGACCGGGTGGCGTCCGGCAGCCGCAGGGGCACGGTGACCGCCTCGGGCCCGAGGTTGTGCACGGCGACCATCGACGCGTCCTGCCACGTGCACCGGTGCGCGAGCACCGACGCGTGCGGCTGGTCGAGGATCTCGGCCCGCTCGGCCCAGCCGAGCTCCGGGCACTCGCGGTACCGGCGGATCAGGAGCTGGACGAACGCCAGCAGCGAGTCGGGATCCCGGCGCTGGTCGGCGACGTTCACGTGCTCCGGCGCGAACCCGCCCTCCACCACCGGTCCCGCGAGCCGGCGCCGGGGCGCGGCCGAGAACCCGCCGTTGACGCCCGAGGTCCACTGCATCGGCGTCCGGACCGCGAGCCGGCCGTCGGCGGCGAGGTTCTCGCCCATGCCGATCTCCTCGCCGTAGAACAGCACCGGGGTGCCCGGCAGCGTGAAGAGCAGCGAGTAGACCATCCGGACGCGCCGCGGGTCGCCGTCGAGCATCGGGGGCAGCCGGCGGCGCAGGCCGCGCCCGTACAGCTGCATCGACTCGTCCGGACCGAACGCCGCGAAGACCTCCGCGCGCTCGTCGTCCGACAGCTTGTCCAGGGTGAGCTCGTCGTGGTTGCGGACGAACGTCGCCCACTGCGCGTCCCGCGGGATCTCCGGGCGGTCTGCGAGCGTCCGGGCGACGGGGCCGGCGTCCTGCCGGGCGAGCGCCAGGTAGAGCTGCTGCATGAGGACGAAGTCGAACTGGAGCGTCAGCTCGTCGCCCTCCGCGTCGCCGTCGCCGTCCTGGTCGCCGAAGAACAGCCGCTGCTCCTCGTACGGCAGGTTGACCTCGCCCATGAGGATGGCGTCGCCGGTGCGCCGGGACAGGAACGAGCGCAGCGCCTTGAGGAACTCGTGCGGGTGCTCGATCTCGTCGTGCGGGTCGTTCGCCGTGTCCGCGAGCATGAACGGCACCGCGTCCACCCGGAACCCGGACAGGCCGACCTCCGCCCAGTAGCCGACCACCTTGGCGATCGCGTCCCGCACCTGCGGGTTCGCCGTGTTCAGGTCGGGCTGGTGCCGGTAGAACCGGTGCCGGTACCAGGCGCCCGCCCGCTCGTCGAACGTCCAGATGCCCTGCTCCTGGTCGGGGAACACCACCTGGTCGGACGTCGGCGGCGGCTCGTCGGTCCGCCACACGTAGAAGTCCCGGTACGGGCTGTCGGGGCTGCTGCGCGCCGACCGGAACCACGGGTGCCGGTCCGAGGTGTGGTTGACCACGAGGTCCGCGATGACGCGGATGCCGCGGTCCCGCGCGGTGCGGATGAGCTCGACCAGGTCGCCCGGGTCACCCAGGCGCGGGTCCACCCCGTAGAAGTCGGTGATGTCGTAGCCGTCGTCGCGGTCCGCCGTCGGGTAGAACGGCATCAGCCACAGGCAGGTCACGCCGAGGTCGGCGAGGTGGTCGAGCCGCTGCACCAGGCCGGGCAGGTCGCCGACGCCGTCGTCGTTCCAGTCCATGTACGTCTCGACGTCCAGGCAGTAGACGACGGCGTTCTTCCACCACAGGTCGCCGGTGTCGCGGATCCTCACGCCGCCTCCGTCCCGGCCTCGCGCAGCGCCGGCAGCAGGTGCTCGGCGGCCAGGTCGATGAACGCGTCCAGGGACGACGGCGGGTGCGTGACGGTCGGCGTCGCGTCCTCGTGCTTGCCGTGGTCCGGGCGCACGTCGGTGGCCACCTGGTGCAGGTAGATCTCGTCGAACCCGACCTCGGCCAACTCCACCAGGCGGTCCCGCAGCCGCGCGGGGTCGTGCTCGACGACCACGGCGGTCCCGAGCGTCTCGTCGTCCACCGTGCGGGCGAGCCGGTCGAACTCCTCGGGCGTCGCCACGTCCCACGCGGCGGGCCGCCCGGCCGCGTTGCCCGCCCACTGCTCGCGGGCCAGCCGCCAGGCCTCGTCGGGGTCCGTCGCGTAGGACACGTGCACCTGCAGCGCGAGCGGCCCGCGGCCACCGGCGTCGCGGTACTCGCCGACCACGCGGCGCAGCGTCCCGAGGTCCTGGTTCACCGTGACCAGGCCGTCCGCCCAGTCCGCGTGCGCGCGCGCCGTCTCCGGCGTCACCGCGGGCCCGACCAGCCGCGGCGGCACCTCGGGCAGCGTCCAGAGCTGCGCGTGGTCGACCGTGACCAGGCCCCGGTGCGTGACCTCCTCGCCCGCCAGCAGCGCGCGGATGATCTGCACGCACTCGCGCAGGCGCGCGTCGCGCTCGGGCTTCGGGGGCCAGGGGTCGCCGGTGATGTGCTCGTTCATGTTCTCGCCGGAGCCGAGCGCCACCCAGAACCGCCCCGGGTACATCGCGGCCAGCGTGGCGGCCGCCTGGGCGACCACCGCCGGGTGGTACCGCTGCCCGGGGGCGTTCACGACGCCGAACGGGAGCCGGGTGGTCGCGAGCGCGGAGCCCAGCCACGTCCAGGCGAAGCCGGAGTGGCCCTGGTGCACGCTCCACGGCGCCCAGTGGTCGGAGCACATGGCGGCGTCGAAGCCGGCCTGCTCCGCGTGCTGGGTGGCCGCGAGCAGCGCGCTCGGGTGGACCTGCTCGTGCGAGTTGTGGAAGCCGACGCGGGTCATGGCCTCGTTCCTACCGGCTGCGACGCGGGTCCGCGCGGCGAGCAGGTGCCCGCGCCGGGGTCCGTGCCGGTGCCCGCCGGACGGGACGCCCAGCGGGGCGACGTAGAGTACGACCACGTGGCGACCTTCTCCGCCGTGACGCGACAGCACATCCTCCAGGCCATCGCCGAGCACGACTCGCGCGGTGCCGACGACTTCCTCGGCGTCTACGGCTACCCCCCGACGTCCAGCACCTTCGAGCACGACGGACGCCGCTACCCGGCCGCCGCCGTGCTCGGGGTGGCCCACCGCTACGCGACGGGCCGGCTGGCGACCGCGGACGAGGTGCACGGCGGCGACGCCGCGGCGCTCGCCCTGCTCGGCCGCCGCGGGTTCACCGTCCCCGAGCCCCCCGGCACGCGGTCCGCAGCGCCCCGCACGCGCTCGGCGGCCCCGGCGCGCGCCCGCGCCGCCGCCCCGGCACGGCCGAAGAAGCCGGCGCCCCGCGAGGTCGAGACCGTCCTGTGCCCCACGTGCTCGATGGCCCTGCCCGCGACCGGCATCTGCGACTACTGCGCCTGACGCGGGCGGTCGGGGACGACCCCGCCGGGTTCCGGCCCCGACACCGACCACCCGAGCTCTCCCAGCACCGCGGCGGCGGTCGCGGGCTCGTCCCGCACCGCCGCCCTGAGCTGGACGTCGCGCCAGCGGCGCCGGCCCTCCGCGAGCGCCTCCCGCCAGCCCTCCCGGGTGTCCAGACCGAACTCCCGGACCAGCATCTCCAGCACGTCCTCGAACGCGGGGCGGAACCGGTGGCCCCCGAGCGGGAAGTGCAGGGTCGCCACCCGCGGCACCCGACCACGCCGGAGGCCCGACGCGCGCGCCCGGCCGCGGTGCCTCGCCCCCGCCGCCATCATGGCGAACACGAGCTCGTCGCGGTGCCCGTGGACGTTCAGGTGCGTGGCCGGGATCCTCGCGTCGGTGCGGGCGTCGACGTCGTACCGGAACAGCGGCTCCTCCGTCCCCTCCGCCGTCGCGTCGACCCGCGAGGAGCCCACGGCGAGGAACCGGCCGGTGCGGTCCCAGGCGCAGTGGAAGGACACGCGCAGGCGCAGGACGACCGTGCCGTCGACGGTGAGCGGCAGCCCGGCTGCGGGGAGGTGGGCGATCCGTACCGACCGCCCCGGTCGCGGGTCCCGCCACACCACGAGCGGCGGGACGACGGAGGGCAGCACCCGGCACAGGACGTCGTGGAGCTCCGCCGCGAACGTGGACGCGAGGTCGCGGAGCCGGTCGTCCGCGGGCCCGGTGGCCGCGTCGGGCTCACTCACCGATCAGCCACCCCAGCCCGTCGTACTCCTCGATGGCGTGGCGCTGCTCGGGCGACAGCGCCCAGTTGTCCTGCCGCAGCCGGATGGTCTCCATGTCCAGGCCGATGCTCGCGAGCAGCGCGGCCCGGTGCTCCCGGATCTCCTCGAGCGTCAGGTCGTAGACGATCGGTTCCACGGGCACTCCTCGGGGTCGGTGACGGGACGATCCCCGAGGCGGCCGCCGGATCGACGAGCCCACGCTAGCCACAGCGCGCTGTGCGCTGTCCAGCCGCGTCGCCCCTCACCGGGCGGGGCTGGGGACCACCTCCCCGACGGCCTCCAGGATCTTGTCGAGCACCACGGCCCGGTCGAACTGCAGCGCGTACTCGCGGGCGGCGTCGGCGCGCTGCGCGCGCTCCTCGGGTCCCATGCCGAGCGCCCGGTCGAGCGCCGCCGCGATGGCGGCCGGGTCCTCGACGGGCACGATGAGCGCGGTGTCGCCGACCGCCTCGGGGATCCCGCCGGTGTCGGTCGTGATGACGGGGCCGCCGCCGGCCAGCATCTGCTCGACGAGCGCGATGCCGAACGTCTCGACGAACTCGGGGCGCGGCTTGGACGGCAGCACGTACGCGGCGGAGCCGGCCATGAGGTGCGGCTTCTCGTCGTCGGACACGTCGTCCAGGAACAGCACGCGGTCGGCCACCGGCGACGCCTCGGCGTGCGCGCGCAGCCGGGCGGCGTCCGGGCCGCTGCCGGCGACGACCAGGCGGTGCGTGCCGGGCGCGCCGGACGCGGCGTACCCGTCGATCAGGTCGTCCACGCCCTTGGCGGCGGCGAGCCGGGACAGGTACAGCACGTACCCGTCGCGGTCCAGGCCGCGCGCGGCGAGCACGGCGTCCGTCTCGGCCTCGTCGCGGTCGAGGTACCGGGCGACGTCCACCGCCGGGTAGGAGATGCGGACGCGGTCGCGGCACTGCGCGGCGAACGTGGTGCCGTGCCGGGCGTCCACCGCCTCGGCCTCGGCGACGACCAGGTCCCGGGTGTACGCCGACACCGCCAGGCACACGTCGTGCTCCAGGTAGGAGGACAGGACGTGCGCGGCGGCGCCGAACCGGTCGGCCTCGACGCACGCGCGCACGACGTTCGTGACGTCGGACCCCACGGCCTCGGCGACCGTCGTGACGCGCACGGGCAGCCCGGTGCGCCGCGCGACGTGCACCGCGTCGGCCACGGCCGTGGCGTGCGGGCTGAGGTACAGCGACAGCGCCACGGTCGGGACGCCGTCGGTGAACAGCTCGACCAGCCGGCCGATCAGCCCGGCGACCCAGCGGCCGTCGGGGACCTTGTAGTCGCCGACGGGCGCGGGGCGCTCGACGACGACGCCGTCGCGGTAGGGCAGCACCCGGTCCAGCGGCTTCAGGGGCAGCCCGGCCGCCTGCAGCCGGTCGACGGGCCACGTGACGATGCGGACCTCGTCGAACCCGCGGTCGAGCGCGGCCTCGGCGAGGTTGCGGGCCTCCCCGGAGTGCCCGCAGATCACCGGGTCGGCCCGGACGACGATGACCAGGCGGCGGTCGACGCGGCGCGGCGGGACGGCGCCGGCGTCGACGTCGGCGGTGGGGACGAGGGTCGTGTCGGTCACGGCGTGCCTCCGGGGGTGCGGCTGTGCGGGGTGCCAGGGGCGGTGCTGAGCGAGGGCGGCCGGGCGGCGCCGGTCCACGGGCCGGGTGCGGGGCCGAGCTCGACCCGCAGGCGGCCGCCGGCGTGCACCTCGGTGCCGGTGAGCCACGTGCGGTCGAGCGCGGTGCCGTCGAGGTGCACCCGCTGGACGTACTGCGGCGGCCCGTCCGGCTCGGGTTCGACGAAGCCGCTGGTCTCGATGGTCAGCGGCCGCCCCCCGACGTCGATCCGGGCCTCCCGCCAGGCGGGGGCGTTCACCAGGAACAGGTTCTGGCCCGCGACGGGGAACAGCCCGAGGGTGGCCCACACGTACCAGGACGACAGGCCGCCGGAGTCGTCGTTCCCGGGCAGCCCGCCGCGGCCGGTGCCGAACTGCTGCTGCGTGACGGCGTGCACGACCTCGGCGGTGCGGTCGGGCCGGCCGGCGTACTGGTAGGCCCAGGGGGCCTCCATGTCGGGCTCGTTGTTCAGGCCCTCGAACCGGTCGAGCGCGTACCCGGCGAGCATCTCCTCCACGGAGGGGGCGAGGCCGGGCTGCCGGACGGGTGCGGCGCCGTACCCGAAGAACCGGTCGAGCAGCGCGACGAACGCGGCGTCGCCGCCGGCCAGGTCGATGCGGGCGGCCATGTCGTGCAGCAGCCGGAACGAGTAGTTCCACCGGCCGCCCTCGTAGAACGTCGAGTCCCGCAGCAGCCCGGTCGCCGGGTCGAAGGCGTTCCGCCACCGGTCGGCGAGCGGCGCGAACTGCGCGACGAGCTGGCGGTCGCCGACCTGGTGGGCGATCACGGCGGTGCAGAAGTACCCGAAGGCCAGGTCGAGGGTGTGGCTGATCGGGTGGGTGCGCCCGTGCAGCAGGAACTCCTCGCCGTACGTGCGCCGCAGGTCGTTGTGCAGGTGCACGAGGGCCCAGTCCCAGTCCAGCGGCACCCCGAGCGCGCACAGGTCGGCGAGGAACGTGTGCGCCAGCGCGCTGCCCTGCCGGGAGAACCGGTCCGCGCCGCGCGCCATCCGGTAGCCGATCGGGAAGTTCCCCTCCTCCTCGGCGATGTGCAGGATCGCGGTGGCGAGCTCGGCGGCCTTGTCGGGCACCAGCGCCGTGAGCAGCGGCAGCTGCGTGCGGTAGATGTCCCACATCGTGGCGATGTCGAAGGCGAACGGGGTGTCGGTCGGCCAGAACGGGCTCTCGTCGGGCGCGAGGCAGGGCTTGACGAGCGAGTGGTACAGCGCCGTCGCCAGGACGGTGCGCCGGTCGGCGGACGGGGTGTCGACGGCGACGGTCCCGAGGTGCTGCCGCCACGTGTGCGCCGTGCGCGCCCGCCGTTCCGCGAACGACGACGGTCCGGGGCCGCACTCGCGGTGCAGGTTCTCGCGCGCCCGGTCGGCGCCGCGCAGCGAGAACCCGAACCGCAGCTCGACGACCTGCCCGGGCTCGGTCGGCCCCGCCCACATGAGCCCGAACGGCCGCAGGGTGGTCGGCCGGATGCGGTCGAAGTCCAGGCGGGTGCCGCCGGGCATCAGCCGCCGGTCGTACCAGAGCAGCTGGCGCCACTGCGGGGTGTCGCACTCCACGTGCACCGCGAGCGGCGCGCCCTCGACGGTGACCTCGCCCTGCGCGACGCCCGGCCCCAGCGACTCCAGGTGCGCGCGCAGCGGGACGGTCCGGCCGTAGGGGATGTCCAGCCCGCCGAGGCTGAGGTCGACCACGAGGCGGGCGTCGCGGTGCGCGGGGAACGTGTACCGGTGCACGGCCGTCTTCGGCCCGACCGTGACCTCGCACCGGATCCCGGAGTCGAGCGTCGCGGCGTACCAGCCGGGCTCGGCCTCCTCCTCGACCACGTCGTACAGCCGCCCGAGCTCGTCCAGCGGCTGCAGCATCGGCGTCACGCGCAGGTAGTTGTAGTACTTGCGGATCGCGCCGGTGCCGGACTGCTGGAAGTGGGTGAACCCCGACGCCCGCTGCCGGGGGTGCAGCTCGGGGGGCAGGCCCTCGGTCGACAGGTCGTACCGCCCGTACCCGGTGGGGTAGGCACCGGAGTACGCGCACGCGCTCACCATGCCCAGCGGGTACGTCGCGCCGGGGTGGGTGTTGCCGACCTGGGGCTTGGGCGACCACCAGGTCGCGGCCAGGCCGGTCTGCGGCGCGAGGGCCGTGGCCTCCGTGCCGATGAACGGGTCGACGTGCTCGAACACCGCGGGTCACCCCCCTCGCCGGACTCGTGCGCTCCGGCGCGGCGGCGCGTCGGTGGGGGGACGCTACGCGCCGCAGGTGTCCGGCGGGTTACGGCGCGCGGACGCGTCGGCGGCGCGCTCC
>JAEWGQ010000274.1 GCA_023388235.1 Actinomycetes bacterium
GGTCGGCGCGGGCCGCGCGTCGGCGGTGGTCAGGGGCGCGAGCGCGTCCGCGGGCGCGGGGGCGAGCTCGGTGAGCATCGTGACGTTCTGCTCGCCGTACCCGAGCAGCAGCCGCCGGTTGCCGACCGCGACGACCGCGACGCCGGCGTGCCGGCCGAGCGCCTGCCGGCCGACCACCTCGACGGTCGGCCCGGCCGCACGGCGCTGCTTGCCCCACCCGGCGCGGCGCGCGAGGACCCAGATGAGCCCGATCACGCACGCCAGCGCCAGGAGGACGCGCAGCCCCAGGACGACGGAGTCCATCAGAGCGAGCCGTCCTCACCGCGCGCGATCTCGGTGATGCGGATGCCGAACTCCTCGTCGATCACGACGACCTCGCCGCGGGCGATGAGCCGGCCGTTGACCATGACGTCCGCGGGGCTGCCGGCGGCGCGGTCGAGCTCCAGCACGGCGCCGGGGGTCAGCTCGAGCACCTGGCGGACCGGCAGCTTGGTGCGGCCGAGCTCGGCGGTGAGGGTCATCTCGACGTCGTAGAGCACGTTGAGGCTGGCGCGCTGCGTGGGGACGCCGGGGGTCGGCGTCGGCTCGGAGCGCAGCCGCAGGCCGAACCAGGCCTGCACGCCCTCGTCCGTGGTGAGCGCGACCAGGTGCGCGTCGGCGGGCAGCGCGGTGGCGACCGGCTCGGTGCGGGCGGCCTCGAGCACGCCGGCGCCGAGCTCGGCGACCGCGGCCTCCAGCGCCGGCCGCAGGGCCGCCGCGAGGTCCAGCGGGCTGCCGTCGGGGGCGCCGGCGGCGAGCGCCTCGCGCACCGCGGCGTCGGCGACGAGCACCACGTCCGCGCTGCTGGGGCCGACGAACGAGGCGACGACGGCGAGCGCCTCCGGGTCCGGCCGCTGCCCGGCGGGGGCGGGCGCGGGGACGAGGGGGGCGACCGCCGGGAGCAGGCGGGCGGCGGCCGCGGCGGCGGCGAGCGCGACGGCGGCGTCCGTGGTCTCGGTGGTGTTCATCAGTGCTTCTCCTCGACGGTGACGACCATGCAGGCGAGTCGGGAACCGTTGTTCCCCGCGGCGGCTCGCGCGAGCACGACGCCGTCCACCACCACGTCGAGCGGCTGGGACGACGGGTGGGACAGGGGGACGACGTCGCCGACCGCGAGGCCGACCACGTCGCGGGGGCGGACCACGACCGGCGCGAACCGGACGGCGATCTCGACGGGCACGTCCTCGACGGCCGCCTCGAGGTCGGCCACCGCGGCCTCGTGGGCGCGCTGGTCCTCGGACGACCGGCCGGTGGTGCCGTCGGCCTGGCGGACCGCGCCGAGCAGCAGCTCCGCGGGGAACATCACCGTCGCGAGGTCCTCGCGCTCGCCGACCCGCATCTGGAACGTCGCGACCAGCACCGCCTCGGAGGCCGGCACGGCCTGCACGAACTGCGGGTTGTACTGGACGGACCGGAAGGTCACGTCGAGCGGCGCGAGCGCGGAGAACGCGTAGCCGAGGTCGCCGAGCGCCGCCTGCATGACCCCGCGCAGCAGGGTGAGCTCGATCTCGGTGAGCTCGCGGTCCTCGCGGGCGTCACCGGTGCCGGGGCCGCCGAGCAGGAAGTCGATCCACACCATCGCGGTGTGCACGGGCACCTGCACGACGGCGGTCTGCCGCGTCTGCTCGATCGTGCACAGCATCATCGCCGTGGTGCCGGGGAGCGTCCGGACGTACTCGTCGTACGAGGTCAGGCTCAGCCCGTCGAGCGTGACCTGCGCCATCGCCCGCAGGCGCGCCGTCAGCTGGTTGCCCCACTGCCGCGCGAACGTCTCGAACGCCATCTCGAGCACGCGGGCGTGCTCGCGCGCCATGGTCATGGGGCGCCGGAAGTCGTAGGGCTCGGGGACCTGCGTCCGCCGGCGCGAGCGCGCGGGGGCCTGACCCTGGGTGTGGACCGTCACGCCCACCCTCATCGGCGCGCAACCGGGTGATGTGAGGGGTCGGTCCCGGAACTTCCTCCGCCCTCGGCCCCTCGTGGGCCGGCCTGCTGCGGAGCGATGTGGCGCCCTCCCTGGCGCCGTGGTTCACCGGGCCCGGCGGGGTGCCGGGGGCCGGTCGGAGGGGCCGCGCGTCGCCGCGCGGGACCTCACTGCGTGACGTAGTTCGTCAGGTAGAGGTCCATCACCTCGCCCTCGTAGAGCTCCTCGACCTGCTGCAGCAGCTCCGTCTTGAGCTGCTCGCGGGTCGCGGGGTCGCTGACCTCCGACACGGACCGGCCGGAGAACAGCGCGATCGCGGCGTCCACGGCCTTGCCGGTGTCCGGGGTCTCCTCGCCGACGTCCGCGGTGAGCTGCAGGTCGAAGCCGAGGCGGAGGTAGTGGCCCTCGGCCAGGTTCAGGCTGATCGGCTCCACGGCCACCACGGCGCCCGGGACCGGAGCGGGCTCGGCCGCGGGCTCCGCCTCGCCGCCGCCCTTGAGCAGGAAGAAGTACGCCGCCGCGCCGCCGAGGACCAGCACGACGCCGATCACGAGGAACAGCAGCTTCTTCTTGCCCTTCTTCGGCGGGGTCTCGGCCTCCGCCGCGGCGGGGGTCTGGCCCGCCCCGCCGATCTTCTGGCCGCCGCCGATCTTCTGGCCGCCGCCGATCACTCGCTGCTCGATGGGCATCGCCCCTACCCTCCCGTCGCTGTTCCGGCTGCCACGGCGGGCAGCAGGGCGCGGACCGCTTCCGGTGCCACGCTCAGGATCACCATGTCGACCCGCCGGTTGGCGGTCATGGCGTCGGCACCCGTCCCCTGCACGAGGGGGCGGGTGTCGCCGTAGCCCACCGCCTGGATGCGGGTGCCCGGCATGCCGTCCTTCTCCACCAGGTGCCGCAGCACCTGGGTCGCCCGGTCCGACGACAGCTCCCAGTTGGTCGCGTACCGCCCGGACACCGGGACCGTGTTCGCGTGCCCCTCCACCGACACCGGCTCCTGCAGGGCCAGCAGCGTGGGGGCCGCGAGGTCGAGCACCTGGACCGCGGTCGGCGTCAGCTCGGCCGCGCCCTGCGCGAAGAACACGTCGTCGGCCACCAGGCCGAGCACCAGGCCGCGCTCGTCCATCCGGAACCGCACGGCGTCCTGCAGGCCGGCCGTGCTGAGCGCGTCGAGGATGTGCTGGCGGACCTCGTCGAGGTGCGAGGCCTCGGCCTGCGCGGCCGCGAGCGTCGCGGCGTCGACCTGCGCCGGGTCCTTCTGGGTCGCGGGCGCCGGGTCCGTGGCCTGCAGGCCCAGCCCCTCGTCCGCGTCCACGATGCCGGCGGTGCCGGAGTCCGGCTGCTGCTCGCTGCCGGGCGTCAGGCCGTCCATCGTCCCGTCGCTGCCGTCGAGCACCGACTGGTTGACGGACCCGTCACCGAACCCCGCCGCGAGCGACGCCTTGAGCTGGACGTACTTCTCCTGGTCCACCTGGCTGATCGCGAACAGCACGATGAACAGCGCCATGAGGACCGTGATCATGTCGGAGTACGACACGAGCCAGCGCTCGTGGTTCACGTGCTCCTCGTCGTGCCCCCCGCCGCGGCGGCCGCGCCCGCGCCCGCCGTGCCCGCTCACGCGGCCTCCTTGGCGGCGGGCGCGTCGGGCAGCAGGCTCCGCAGCCGCTCACCGACCAGGCGCGGGTTCGCGCCGGCCTGCACCGCCAGCAGCCCCTCGAGGGTCACCTCCATCTGGGCGCACTCCAGGTCCGAGAACCGCTTGATGCGCGTGCCCAGCGGCAGCCAGACCACGTTGGCGGACAGGATGCCCCAGAGGGTCGCGACGAACGCCGCGGCGATCGAGTGGCCCAGCGACGACGGGTCCGACAGGTTCTCGAGCACGTGCACCAGCGAGATGACGGTGCCGATGATGCCGATCGTCGGCGCGTAGCCGCCCATGTCCGCGAAGTACTTCGAGTGGACCTTCTCGCGCGTCCGCTTGGTGGCGATCTTGTCCTCGAGGATCATCCGCAGGTCGTCGGGGTCGGTGCCGTCGATCGCGGCCTGCAGGCCCCCGCGCAGGAACGGGTCGTCGATGTCCTTGGCGGCGTCCTCCAGGGCCAGCAGGCCCTCGCGGCGCGCCCGGTCCGCGAGCTCGACGAGCGTGTCCACGGTGCTCGTCGGGTCCGGCACCTTGTTCATCAGCGCGCGCGGCACCGCCTTGAACGACTCGAGGACGTCCTTGATCGTGTGCCCGGCGATGCCGACGCCGATCGTGCCGACCCACACCAGCAGCAGCGGTGCGGGCAGGAAGATCGACATCGGGTCGGCACCCTCCATGATGAGGGCGCCGAAGATCGCGCCGAAGGCGACGACCAGCCCGATGAAGCCGGCGGGGTCCATCAGCGGCTCCTCGGTCGCAGGGGGACGGGGTCGGCGAGCGGGGCGTCGCCGTCGTCGTCCGCCTCGCCGGCGTCCGCGCCCTCGGGGGCGTCGCGGACCAGCTCGACGGCCGGTGACGGGGCGGCCTGGATCTCCTGGGCGCGGGCCAGGAGCTGCGCGCGGTGCTCGTTGACCCGCGCGATGACGTCGGCCATCGACTCCCGGACGATGTACTTCGTCCCGTCGATGAGCGTCAGGATGGTGTCGGGAGCGCTGTCGACGCGCTGGAGCAGGTCGGGGTTGACCCCGAACTGGGCCCCGTTCAGGCGCGTCACGATGATCACAGCGGTGTCCCGTCCCTGGTCGTGCGTGTGCGGCGTGCGCCGCGGCGGCCCATCCGTGTGCCGCTCACCCCTGACCATCGGCCGGGGCCCCGGGGCGCTGAGGGAAATGTCGGACTCCACCCGCCCCCTTGACGCGCCGCGCCCCCGGCGCCCTACGGTGACCGGCGTGCCGGCACACGTCGCCCCGGCCGGGACCTCGGCCACCGTCGCGCCGTACCTGGTCCGGTACCTCCTGCTCATCGCGGACGAGCGCGGCGTGCCGTTCGACGACGCCCTGCGGGCCGGCGGGCTGACCCGCGAGGCCGTGGAGGCGCCGGCGCTGCTGGTGTCGTTCCGGCAGGGCCGGGCCGTGATCGAGGCCGCCGTCGACCTGCTGGGCGAGCCGGCGCTGGGGCTCGTGGTCGGGGGGCGCCAGCCCATCACCGCGGCGGGCGTGCTCGGCCTGGGCTGGCTGGCGTCGGCGACCGTCGCGGACGCCGTCCGGCTCGGCGTGCGCTACCAGGGGCTCGCCGGCGCGATGGTGCACTGGGCCGCCGGGAGCGACGGGGACCTGCTCGTCGTGACCGCCGCGGTGCACGGCGACTCCGCGCGCGTCGACGACTTCCTGGTCGACGAGGGGTTCGCGAGCATCACCCGGTCCGCGCGGGACGCCGTCGGCCCCGCCTTCGCGCCGCACGCGGTGGAGCTCGCCCGCCCGGCGCCCCCCGACCCCGGCCCGTGGACGGCGTGCTTCGGGGTGCCCGTCGCGTTCGGGGCACCGCGCAACGCCTGGGTGCTCGGCCGCGACACCTGGTCGCTGCCGCTGGCGACGGCGGACCGGTGGACGCTCGGGCTGGCGCGGGCGCTGCTCGACACCGAGGCGGCCGAGGCCGTGGACCGCCAGGAGCTGGTCGCGCTGCTGTCCGCGCGGGTCGACGCCGCCCTGCCGGACGTGCTGCCGCTGGCGACGCACGCGCGGGCGCTGGCGATGAGCGAGCGGACCCTGCGGCGGCGGCTCGCCGACGTCGCCTCCACGTACTCCGACGTGGTGGACGAGGTCCGGCGGCGGCGCGTCGGCCGGCTGATCGGGCGCCGGGAGGTGCCGCTGGCCGAGATCGCGGCGCGCGTCGGGTACGCGGACGAGCGCTCCCTGCGCCGGGCGGTGCGCCGCTGGTACGGCCGCTCCCCCGCCGACCTGCGCCCCCCGCGCTGACGCCGGGCGCCTCGCGCGCACGAACGGGGCGGCACGGGACGGCCACCGCGGGTGGCCGGTGATGTCCGGGAATGCGGCTCGCCGGGCCCTCCGGGCGGCGGGGGTCGCGTGCCTACAGTCGGCGGACCCACGCGAAGGAGCGTCCCGTGACCCCATCCGTCTGCGTCATCGGCGCCGGCCCGGCCGGGCTCGCCGTCGCCCGCGCCCTGCGCGAGCGCGGCCTCGACCACGTCCACCTGGAGCGGCACACCGGCCTCGGCGGCGTCTGGGACATCGACAACCCCGGCACCCCGATGTACGAGTCCGCGCACCTGATCTCGAGCCGCACGACGTCCGGGTTCAGCGGCTTCCCGATGCCGGACGACTACCCGGACTACCCGCGGCACGCGCAGGTGCTGGCGTACCTGCGCGCGTTCGCCGACGCGTACGGGCTCACCGAGCACGTCGAGACGGGGGTCGAGGTGACCGCCGTGCGCCGCGACGGCGACGCCTGGGCGGTGACCCGCGCCGACGGCGGCACGACCCGGCACGACGCCGTGGTGGTCGCCACCGGCTCGCAGTGGTACCCGAACGTGCCGGAGCTGCCGGGGTCGTTCACCGGGGAGGTGCGGCACAGCCAGACGTTCCGCAGCGCGTCCGAGTTCACCGGCCGCCGGGTGCTGGTGGTCGGCGCGGGGAACTCCGGCTGCGACATCGCGTGCGACGCCGCCCGCAACGCCGACCACGCCGTCATCAGCATGCGCCGCGGCTACTGGTTCATCCCGAAGCACGTGTTCGGGGTGCCGTCCGACGTGGTCGGCGGGGCGGGGTCGTTCCTGCCGAAGCGCGCCGAGCGGGCGCTGATCCAGCCGCTGCTGCGGCTGCTGACCGGCAAGCCGGAGCGCCTGGGGCTGCAGAAGCCGGACCACAAGCTGTTCGAGACGCACCCGATCGTGAACTCGATGCTGCTGCACCACCTGCAGCACGGCGACATCACCGCGCGCCCGGGCATCCGGGACACCGCCGGGCGGACGGTCACGTTCACCGACGGCACGTCCGACGAGTTCGACCTCGTCGTGCTGGCCACCGGGTACCGGCACCGGGTGCCGGTCGCGCAGGAGTACTTCGGCGACGAGCAGCACCCCGACCTGTACCTGAACTTCGCGTCCCGGGAGCACCCCGGCCTGTTCGGGGTCGGCTACATCGAGACCAACAGCGGGGCGTACGGCCTGTTCGACCGGCAGGCGCACGTGATCGCGGCGTACCTGGACGGGCAGCGCCGCGGCACCCCGCAGGCCGCCCGGTTCACGGCGATGATCGCCGGCGACCGGCCCGACCTGACCAGCGGCCTGCACTTCGACTCCTCGCCCCGGCACCGCGGGTACGTCGACTCCGACGCGTACGCCCGGTACCTGGCGAAGGTCGGCCGCACGCTGGGCTGGCGCCTGGACTCCGACGCGCCGCGGGGCGCCGGCGGGGCACGCACGGCACCGAGGGCGCCGGCCGCACCGGCGGTGCCGGCGTGACGTACGACTACCGGGACAAGGTCGTCGTCGTCACGGGCGGCGCCGGCGGGATCGCGCGGGCGTTCCTGTTCCCCGCGGCGGCGCGCGGCGCGCTGCTCGTCGTCGTCGACATCCGGGCGGAGGCGGCCGAGCGGGTGGCCGCCGAGCTGCCGGGCGCCGGGCACGCGGGGTACGGCTGCGACCTCACCGACGAGGAGCAGGTGGCCGAGCTGCTGCGCCGGGTCGAGGCGCGGCACGGGCGCATCGACGTGCTGGTGAACAACGTCGGGATGACCAGCGCCGAGCGGTTCGACGAGCGCACGGTCGACTCCATCCGCACCGAGCTCGACGTGAACCTGGTGTCCCCGCTCGTGCTCACCCGCCTGGCCGTGCCGCTGCTGCACCGGTCCCGCGACCCCCGCGTCGTGACGACGGTGTCGCTCGGCGGGATCTTCCCGCTCGGGGAGACGCCGATCTACACGGCGTCGAAGTTCGGGCTGCGCGGCGCGATGCTGGCCATCGGGCTGGACCTGCGGTCGAAGGGCATCACGGCGGGGTCGGTGCTGCCGTCCGCGACCGACACCCGGATGCTGCGGCAGGAGGCCGTCGACGGCGGGAACTCGCTGCAGTTCCAGGACCCGCCGCAGCCGCCCGAGGTCGTGGCCCGCACGATGATGCGGCTGCTCGACCGGCCGGCGCTCGAGCGGTACCCGCGGCCGTCGGAGGCGGTGCTGGTGAAGACGGCGATGCTGTTCCCGAACGCGCTGCCGTGGGCCATGCGGCTGTTCCGGCGGCGGGGCGAGCGGGGCATGGCCGCGTACCTGGCCCGGCTGGAGCGCGCGGGGGTCGCGGAGCGCCGCGACGGCCGGTGGGTGCTCGTCGACGGGGAGCAGGTGCTGCGGTGACCCTCACGATCGTCGGGCCGGCGGACGGCGCGGTGCTCGGCACCGTCCCCGGGACGAGCCCGCAGGAGGTGGCGGCGCACGCGCGCGACGCCCGGGACGTGTTCACGTCCGGGGTGTGGTCGGGCCTGCCGCCCCGGGACCGCGCGGCCGCGCTGCTGCGCCTCGCGGACCTCATGGCCCGGGACGCCGAGACGCTGGCGCGGCTGGACTGCGAGGACGCCGGCAAGCCGATCACCGAGTGCCGGGAGAACGACGTGCCCGGGGCGGTGGAGACGATCCGCTGGTTCGCCGAGGCGCTCGACAAGACGTACGGCCGGGTGTCCACCACGGCACGGGACGTGCTGGCGTTCACGGAGCGCGAGCCGGTCGGCGTGGTGGCCGCGATCCTGCCGTGGAACTACCCGCTCGCGATGGCCGCGTGGAAGATCGGGCCGGCGCTCGCCGCGGGCAACTGCCTGCTGCTCAAGCCGGCCGACGCCACCCCGCGGTCCGCCCTGCACGTCGCCGCGCTGGCCCTGGAGGCGGGGATCCCGCCCGGGGTGCTGCGCGTGCTCACCGGGACCGGGCCCGTCACGGGGGCGGCGCTCGCCGCGGACCCGGTCGTGGGCGCCATCTCGGTCACCGGGTCCGCGCGCACCGGCCGGGCGGTGCTGGCCGCGGCGGCGGCGTCGAACCTCAAGCGGGTGAGCCTGGAGCTGGGCGGCAAGAGCCCGCAGATCGTCCTCGACGACGCCCTGGCGTTCGGGGACCGGCTGGTCGAGGGGCTCGTCGAGGCGGCGTTCCTGACGTCCGGCCAGAACTGCACCGCGGGCTCGCGGGTGCTCGTGCACGAGGACGTCCACGACGCGGTGGTGGCGCAGCTCGTCGCCGCGGCGCGGGCGCTGCGCGTGGGGCACCCGGCCGACCCGGCGACCCGGCTGGGCCCCGTGATCCACGACGCCGCCGCCGACCGCATCCTCGCGGCCGTGCGGGAGGCGACCGCGGCCGGCGCGGTGCTGGCGACCGGCGGCGGCGAGGTCGACGTGCACCCCGGCGGGCGGTACCTGGAGCCCACCGTGCTGGTGGACGTGCCGGCCGGCGCCCCGATCCTGCGGACCGAGGTGTTCGGGCCCGTCGTCACGGTGCAGCGGTTCCGCACCCGGGACGAGGCGGTGGCGCTGGCGAACGACGTCGACCACGGGCTGGCGGCGTCGGTGTGGACCACCCGGCTGGACGACGCGCTGGCCGTGGCCCGCGGGGTGCACGCCGGGGTGGTGTCGGTCGGCGCGTACAGCGAGGGCGACCTCACGGTGCCGTTCGGCGGGTGGAAGGAGTCCGGCTTCGGGGGCGTCGAGAAGTCCCTGGCCGCGTTCGAGCAGTGGACGCGGGTGAAGTCGGTCTGGGTGCAGCTGAGCGCCCCGTAGGACGCGCGTGCGCCCCGCCGGGGGGCCGGCGGGGCGCACGTGCGACGCGGCTCAGCGCTTGAGGTTCACGAGCTCCTGCAGCACCTCGTCCGAGGTGGTGATGACGCGGGAGTTCGCCTGGAACCCGCGCTGGGCGATGATCAGCTGCGTGAACTCCGTGGACAGGTCCACGTTGCTCATCTCGAGCGAGCCGGACGACAGGGTGCCGCGGCCGCCGACGCCCGCGGCGCCGATCTGCGGGTCGCCCGAGTTCACCGTGGTGGTGAACAGCGAGCCGCCGGCCTTCGACAGGCCGGACGGGTTGGTGAACGACGCCATCGCGATCCGGCCGAGGTCCTGCTTGAGGCCGTTGCTGAACGCGCCGTTGATCGTGCCGTCCGACCCGAGCGTGAACGACTGCAGGATGCCGGCGGCGTAGCCGTCCTGCTTGCCGGCCTGCACGGTGTCGACGCCCGCCATGCCGGTGATGCCGGCGACGTCGACGTTCACGCCGCCGATGGTGAAGGCGGTCGGCCCGGGGGCCGTGCCCACGCCGACGAGCGTGCCGGTCGGCCCGAAGTTGAGGGCCGCGGGCGCGATCGTGTTCGTGCCGTCGGAGGCGCCCATCGTCCAGCCGGTGGCCGTCTTGGTGAACGTCAGCGCGATCTCCCGCTCGTTGCCGAGCGCGTCGTACGCCTTGACCGCGACCGTCGTGACCTTGTTCAGCTCGGCGTCCGAGGGCAGGTTGCCCGCGAACGGGGCGGCGGTGGTCGCCCGGGCCGGCATCACGGTGCCGACGGCGACGCGGATGTCGCCGACCGGCTGGCTCGTGTCGATCTGGCCGTTGACCGCGGCCCAGCCCTGGACGATCGCGCCGTCGCCCGGCAGGACCATCTGGCCGGTGGAGTCGAAGTCGAACGACCCGGCGCGCGTGTAGAACTGCTGCGTCCCCTGGCGGACGACGAAGAAGCCGTCGCCGGAGATCATCATGTCGGTGCTGCGCCCGGTGAGCTGCGCGGCGCCCTGCGTGAAGTTCGTCGTGATGCCGGCGACCTGCACGCCGAGGCCGACCTGGGCGGGGTTCTGGCCGCCGACGCCGTCCTGCGCGCCGGACGCCGCGTTGAGCATCTGGCTCAGCGTGTCCTGGAACTGGATCTGGGACGCCTTGAAGCCGGTGGTGTTGACGTTGGCGATGTTGTTGCCGGTGACGTCGAGCATCGTCTGGTGGGAACGCAGACCGCTGATGCCGGAGAACAGAGAGCGGAGCATGGGAGATCCCTTCGGGGGTGCGGACCGCGGTCAGGCGGTGGTCGAGGAGGACGGCGTGGCCGGAGCGGGGCTGACGCTCGCCACGGCGTCGAGGGGGACGTCGGCGGTGCCGACCTTGAGGACGGGCACGGACTTCGCGTAGTCGACCGACGAGACGACGCCGGTGGCGGTCTTGCCGTCGGCGCCGGTCCAGGTCACCTGGCGGCCGACCAGGTCGGACGAGGCCATGCGCATCTGCAGCGCGAACTGCTCGCGGGCCGAGGCCTGGATCTCGGAGAGGGACTCCATCATCCCGAGCTGCGTGGTCTGCGCCATCATGTCGCTGGTGTCCATGGGGCTGCTCGGGTCCTGGTTGGACAGCTGGGCGACCAGGAGCTTGAGGAACGTGTTCTTGTCGAGCTCCTTGGTGGGGGCCGGCGTGGTGCCGGCCGCCGCGTCGGTGCGCGAGTTCGTGATGTACGAGACGTCGATGGACACGCGGGGCTCCTCAGACGAGCAGGTCGAGGCCGCCGGCGGCGGTCGACGGTCGGGCGGACGGGGTGGTGGCGGGCGCGGCGGCCGGGCCGGGGACGCCGGGCGACGCGGGGGC
>JAEWGQ010000324.1 GCA_023388235.1 Actinomycetes bacterium
CCCGGGACCCCGAGGCCCGCGCCCGGCGCGCGGCGGTGCTGCGGATCGCCCCGCGGGTGCGCGGCGTCGGGGACGCCGTCCTGGCCGCCGGCGAGCTGGTCGAGACGGCGCAGGCCGACGCGAGGGCGGCCACCGAGGAGCGCGACGCCACCGAGCGCCAGGCGCTGCTGCACTCCCTCGGCGCCGAGGGGCTCACCACGCTCCCGCCGGCCCTGCGTGGCCCGCTGCGCCAGCTCGAGGAGGAGCAGAAGCGCCGCGCCACCCGCGCCCAGCGCGACGTCCTCGACCGCGCGATGGTCGACCTGCTGTCGTTCTACCGGGACGTCCTGGTGGTGCAGCTCGGCGCGGACGTGCACCTGGTGAACACCGAGCACGAGGAGGCCGCGCGGTCCCTCGCGGCGTCGTCCACCCCCGAGCAGACGGTCCGGCGCATGGACGCCATCGGGGAGGCCCGGACCCGCCTGGAGGGCAACGTCGCACCGCTGCTGGCCGTCGAGGCGATGATGATCGCCCTGCGTCCCCAGGCCTGATCCGCGGGCCGCGCCGAGTGCTCCGTGCCGGTTACCGTGGTCCGGTGAACCCCGCCTCGCGAGTCCCGGACCGAGCCGTGCCCGCACGGCTGGCCGCGCTGGTCGCCGTCGTCGTGCTCGCGCTCGCCGGCTGCGTCGCCCCGCGGCAGCAGACCACGGTGACCGAGGAGCCCACCCCGACCGCCGCCCCGGTCCGCGGGCTCGACGCGATCTACGCGCAGGAGCTCGACTGGCAGCCCTGCGGCGACCTGGAGTGCGCGACCCTCGTCGTCCCGCTCGACTACGGCGACCCGGACGGCGAGACCATCGAGGTCGCCGTGAACCGGCACCGCGCCACGCGCGACCGGATCGGCTCGCTGCTGGTCAACCCCGGCGGCCCGGGCGCCTCGGGGATCGACAGCCTCTCGTCGATCGCCCTGGACCGGTTCGGCGCCGACGTCGTGCGCCGGTACGACCTGATCGGCTTCGACCCGCGCGGCGTCAGCCGGTCCACCCCGGTCACCTGCGTGGACGGCCCCGCGATGGACGCGATCACGTCCGCGGACCACGACTTCGCCACCGACGCGGGCATCGCCGCCGCCGAGGACGCCTACGGGGCGTTCGGGGCCGCGTGCCTGACGAACACCGGGCCGGTGCTCGGGCACGTCGACACCGTCAGCGCCGCCAAGGACATGGACGTGCTGCGGGCCGTGCTCGGCGACGACGTCCTGCACTACGTCGGCTACTCGTACGGCACCCAGCTCGGCGCCACCTACGCGGCGCTGTTCCCGGAGAACGTCGGCCGCCTCGTCCTCGACGGCGCGCTCGACCCGACCCTGTCGCCGGACGAGGTCTCGAAGGGGCAGGCCGTCGGGTTCGAGAACGCCCTGCGCGCCTACGTCGCCGACTGCCAGGCCGGCTCCGGCTGCCCGCTGTCCGGGTCGGTCGACGACGGCATGGCGCAGATCCGCGGCCTGCTCGACCGCGCGCGGCGCACCCCGCTGCCCACCGGCACCGACCGCCGGCTCACCGGCGCCCTCGCGTTCAGCGGGATCGCGCTGCCGCTGTACGACGAGCAGTCGTGGGAGTACCTGACGATGGGCCTGGACGCCGCGCTCGACGGCGACGGCTCGGTGCTGCTCCAGCTCTCCGACGCGTACTACGACCGCAACGCCGACGGCACGTACGCCACCAACTCCACCGAGGCGTTCTGGGCCATCGGCTGCGCCGACGACCGGAGCACCACCGACCCGGCCGAGATGCGCGCCCAGGCGGCCGACATCGAGGCCGCCGCCCCGACCGTCGGGTACTACTTCGGGTACGGCGGGGTCGTGTGCGCCCGGTGGCCCGTGCCGGAGGCCGGGGGCCTCGACGACTACTCCGCGGCCGGCGCCGCGCCGATCCTCGTCGTCGGGACCACCAACGACCCCGCGACGCCGTACGTGTGGGCCGAGGGCCTCGCCCGCACCCTGGACTCCGCCACGCTGCTCACCTACGAGGGGGAGGGGCACACCGCGTACGGCCGGTCGAACTCCTGCATCCTCGACGCCGTGGACGCGTACCTGCTCGACGGCACCGTCCCCGCGGAGGGCACCCGCTGCTGACGGCGCCCGCTTTGGAGGACGCGCCGTGCGCCGGGTACAGTGTGCGTGCCCGTCCGCCGGAAGCGCGGACGTGCCGCCTTAGCTCAGTCGGCAGAGCGTCTCACTCGTAATGAGAAGGTCAAGGGTTCGATTCCCTTAGGCGGCTCCGGCACGCAGGCCCGGGATCCCACGGATCCCGGGCCTGCGTCGTTTCCCGCCCCGCCCCGGCGCGGGGGACCGTAGGTTGGGCGGCATGTCCGGGCGCATGGATGACGTCGAGCTCGTCGAGCCGGCAGGTGACGAGCCGGCGGTGCCGGGGGACGGTGCCGCGGTGGCCGCGCGCCGGTCGCGCGTGCTGCGGGTGGTGCGGCGGTGGTGGCCGGTCCCGGTGCTGGCCGTCGCGGGTCTCGTGGCCTGGCAGGTGACGACCGCGTCGCGGGACCAGGAGCGGGCGGAGCGGCTGCGCGCGACTCCGGGCGTGATCGGGGAGACCATCACGCCGCCGCTGGAGACCCGCGCGTGGGGGACGCCGGCCACGGCGCTGCCGCTGTTCAGCGGCTCGTCGGTGGACGGCCTCGTGGTCGGGCCGGTGTACCCGACCACGGACCGGGCGGACCTCGTGGGGCTCGACGCCGCCGACGGCGCCGAGGTCTGGCGGGTGACGCTGGCGGAGCGGCCGGGGGCGGCCGCCGGGCCGGACGTCACCTGCGGGGATCCCGACGGCCGCACGCTGTGGTGCTTCCTCGACGAGGCGGGCGCCGGCCCGGGCCCCGCGGCGCGGCGGACGCGGCTCGTCGAGGTGGACCTCGACGCGCACGCCGTCGTGCAGGAGCGGGACCTGCCCGAGGGCGCGTCGGCGACGGTGGCCGGGGACCTGCTGGCGGTGGCGACGACCACGCCGGAGGGCGTGGTGGTGGAGGGCTCGGACGTGGCCGGGGGCGCCCCGCGCTGGCGGACCGTGCTCGGCCAGGTCGACGGGGGTGTCGTCTCCCTGGCCCCGGACGACGGCCACCTGCTGGTGTGGGGGCCGTCGGACGCGTGGGCGCTGGACCCGGCGGACGGGCGGGTGCAGGCGGAGGGGCCCGGCCTGGCGGTGCAGTCCGGCCGGCTGCTCGACTGGCAGGGCAGCACCGCGGTGCGGCTGCTCGGGGCGGACGGCCGCGGGACCGCGCGGACCGAGGGCGCCCCCCTGCGGGTCTGGCCGGACGACGGCTCGGGGGGCGGCCTGCTGCTGCTGCTCCGGTACGACGGCACTCCCGCGGGGCAGGTGCGGGCGGTGGACCCGGACACCGGCGCCGTCGCGTGGGAGCGCTCGCTGCCGCGGGACGGCACCGGCAACCTCGTGCTGCTCGACGGCCTGCTCTACGGGGCGGGCGGGACGACCGTGTGGGCCGTCGACGCGCTGACCGGCGCGGACGTCTGGTCGGCCGAGGGTGCGCGGGCGGACCCGGCCGGCAACGGTCTGCTCACCGACGGCCGGTCGCTGCTGCGCGCGGAGCGGGAGGCGGGCGCGTCCGCCGGCTCCGAGGACCGCGTGCTCGCGGCGTACCGGCTGGGCGACGGACGGCGCCTGTGGACCACGCCGCTCCCGCCGGACGTGGGCACGCTGTGGTCGCAGCAGGGCCGGCTGTTCGGGCAGGTCGAGACCGGGGTGTCCACCCTCCGCTGACGCCGCGTGCCCGTGCGCCGGCCCCGGCGCCGGCGCCGCGCCGTCAGGCGCACTCCCACACCGTCTGGACGGCGTCCGCGCGCAGCCGGAGCTGCCACACGCCGTCGGGTCCCTGGATCGCGTAGAGCGCGTCGGCGGCCAGGAACTGCTCGTCGGTCGCGTACGGGTAGGACGCGGGGTCGGTGACCACGTCCCCCGTGGCGTCGTCGAGCGTGGACGACGTCCCGGCCTGCCACGCGCGGACCGCCCGCGACACCGCGTTCCCCCCGGCGACCGGGACGTACACGCGGTTCCCGCCGGGCGTGGTGCCGGCCGCCCGCCAGTCGCCCGGCACGTGCCGGGCCTCCACGGCGAAGGTGCCGGCCACGCAGGCCCCCCGGCCGGGGGAGGTGCTCTGCGCGGAGCCCGCCCGGTCCAGGGGCCGCGCCACGCCGTCGTCCCAGCGGATGCGGGCGAACTCCCCGCTCGGCGCGTCGTCCGCCGAGAGGTCGATCGTCGCCCCGTACGGGGTGCGCAGGGCGTACTGGACGTCGGTCAGGCCGGCGACCTCCGCGGGGCGGGACATCCGCACGATCTCGCCCGCCCCGAGGTCGGCCACGACGGTGACGGTGTCGAACGCGTCGGCCGCGCCGAGGCTGCCCAGCAGCACCTGCGCGTACCAGGCGGTCCCCGTGGTCGCCGTCGTGGTCAGCCGCCAGCCGGGGGCGAGGTCGACCGCCCGCGGGAGGGTCATCGTGTCGTAGAACGTCTGCTCGTCGCGTGCGACGCCGGCCGGGAGCGCGGGGTCCGTGCACGGGTCGCCGGTGCGGGCGCTGGGGCACAGGACGGCGCGGACGCCGCCGGCGTCGACCTCGTAGACGCCGGAGACCCGCGCGGGGACGGGCCACTCGTCGGGCGGCCCGGCCACCACGTAGATCGTGCTGGCGCCCCGCTGCCCGACGCGCCACGGGGTGGAGCCACCCTCGGGGTCGAGGACCGCCGCCATCTCGGGCGCGGCGACCGGCGTCGTCCACACCTCGCCGGTGCGCGGCGCCGCCCGCCGCGCCAGCACGGTCGCGTCGTCGATCTGCGCCTCCCGCAGGACGGGTGCCGGCGGGACCTGCGTCGGCGGCGCCGCGGCGGTCGGTGCCGTGGAGGGCGACGCGGACGGGGACGGGGACGGTGACGTCGTGACCGTCGGGTGCGCCGGCTCGACCGTGGGCGGCACCGGGCCGGTCCCGGCCGCCGCCCACGTGGCGACGCCCACGACGGTCGCGAGCACGGCGAGCCCGCCCGCCGCCTCCCGGACGTGGCGTGCGCGGCGCCGGCGCGCGACCGCGGCGCGCAGGCCCGTGGTCGCCGGGACACCGGCCGCGGCGACGTCCTGCGTCAGCGCGTCCTCGGCCTGCGCGAGCAGGGCCTTCAGGTCAGTGCTCACCGGGCACCTCCTCCACCAGCACGTGTTCGGTCGTGTGTGCCCCCGGCGTCCCGCCGAGGGCTGCCGCCAGCCGGGCGAGGCCGTCGGCCGTGTACCGCTTGACGGTGCCCTCGCCCAGCCCGAGCAGCGCCGCCGTGTCCTGCACCGACAGGTCCTCCATCTCGCGCAGCACGACGCAGGCGCGTTCCCGCGGGGTGAGCGTCGCGAGCGCCCGGACGACGTCCTGGCCGGGCCCGCGGACGTCGGTGACCACGGGCGGGACGGGCAGGGTGCCGAGCTGCCGGGCCGCGCGCGTCTCGCGGGCGGCCCGGCGGGACTCGTCGACGGCCCGGGACACGATCGCGCGGCGGACGTACGCCTCGGCCTCGGGGACCGAACGGAACCGGGCCCGGCCCGCGAAGGTGGCGATCAGCGCCTCCTGCACCAGGTCCTGCGCGTCGGCCTGCGACGCGGCGACCAGCGTCGCGTGCGCGACCAGCCGCGGGTAGCGCTCGCGCACCACCCGTTCCAGCAACGTCTCCCAGGGTCTGGGCACGGCGTCCTCCTTCAGCTGCCCCGTACCCAGAGAACGACGGCGGGCGGCCCGCGGGTGGGGGCCGAACGGGTGACAGCGGCGGCCCGGTGCCCCTGGCTGCCCGGCCCGGCGCGTCGTAGCGTGGCGGCCATGCCCGACGTGATCGTGTCCGCCGCCGACCTCGCGCGCGCGCTCGACGGCCCGCGCCCGCCCCGCCTGCTCGACGTCCGCTGGTCGCTCGGCGGCCCGCCGGGGGTCGAGGGGTACCGCGCGGGCCACCTGCCGGGCGCGGTGTTCGTCGACCTGGACGCGGAG
>JAEWGQ010000400.1 GCA_023388235.1 Actinomycetes bacterium
GGGCGAGGCGTGCGGCCGGGCGGGGCGTGCGGCCGGACCGGGCGACCGGGTGGACCGGCCGGGCGGGGCGACGCGTCAGCGCATCATGTCCCGCATCATCGCGCGGACCGGCGGGTGCTCCGCGAGCAGCCGGCCGGCCGTGCGGGTGCGGTAGCCGTCCGCCGCCGCCCGCTGCAGGAACGCGTCGAGCACGGCCGCGCGGTCGTGGCGGGGCAGGTCGGCGGGGTCCGCGGCGAGCTCGGGGTCGGCGCGGGTGTCGTGCGCCAGGATGATCGCGCCGGGGTGCAGGGCGGCGTACGCCCGCCGCTCCATCTCGTCGGGCTCGCCGTGGTACCAGTCCTCGACGGACGAGGACCACAGGACGACCCGCAGCCCCTGCCGCGCCCAGCCCCGGCGCTGCCGCACGGTGTGCGAGCCGTACGGCGGGCGGAACAGGTGCACGCGGCGCCCGGCGACGGCCTCGACGACCCGCCGGGACTCCGCGACGACCTCCATGGCCTCCGCGTACGGGACCTGGGCGAGCCGGCGGCGGTGGTCGCGGCTGTGCAGGCCGAGCTCGTGGCCCTCGGCCACCAGGCGGCGCACGATCTCGGGGTGCCGCTCGGCGGCCTCGCTCAGCACGAAGAACGTGGCGTGCACGCCGTGGCGCGCGAGGACGTCGAGGATCCCCGGGGTGTGCGCCGGGTCGGGGCCGTCGTCGAAGGTCAGCGCGACGACCGGCTCGAGCGTGTCCACGCACACGAGCGCCGACAGCGGCTGCAGCACGGGGCGGGCGAGCTCGACGGGCAGCCGCCGCGGCAGGGGGCGCGCGGCGGGCGCCGCGAACGGGCCCATGTCCCGGCGCAGCACCACGCGGCCGCGACCGCGGTGCAGACGGGGCGCGGCTGGCTCGACGCCGGTGACGGACATGGACGACCTCCTGCTCCTGGGCTGCCCGACCTGGGCGGGGGCGGCCCCAGTGTGGCGCGTCGAGCGTGCACCGTATGTCCGGTTTGCGGCTTTTCACCCTGCGCGTCACCCGGTCGGACGCGGGCGCCGTCGGCGCCTCGCGTGGGTGATATGTCCGAGTTCACCCGTTCATACCTATCTGTACCGATATGCCCGGACTAGCCTCGTCGCAGGCGCGCCGCCCACGTCCCCGACCCCCTGTCCGAGGAGGAGCCATGACCGCAGCCGACCCGGAGCCGGCCGAGATCCCGGTGGTGATCCTGTGCGGGGGGATGGGCACGCGCCTGCGCGAGGCCAGCGAGAAGCTCCCCAAGCCGCTCGTGGACATCGGCGGCCGGCCGATCCTCTGGCACATCATGAAGACGTACTCCGAGCACGGCTTCCGCCGGTTCGTCCTCGCCCTCGGGTACAAGAGCGACCTCATCAAGCAGTACTTCCTGGACTACCGGCACCTCACGTCCGACTTCACGCTGCACCTCGGCGCCGACGACGAGCCCGTCTTCCACGGGACCGCCGCCAAGGAGGACTGGGAGATCACGTTCGTCGAGACCGGCCTGACGACGGCGACCGCCGCGCGCATCCGCCGGGTCGCCGACCACCTCGACGCCGACCGGTTCGCCCTGACCTACGGCGACGGCATCGGCGACGTCGACATCACCGGCGCCCTGCGCCACCACCGGGAGCACGGCCTGCTCGGCACGCTCACCGGCGTGCACCCGTCCAGCCGCTACGGCGAGATGCGGGTCGAGGGCGACACCGTCGTCGAGTTCAACGAGAAGCCGACCCTGGCCGACGGCTGGGTCAACGGCGGGTTCTTCGTGTTCGAGCGGGAGTTCGTCGACAAGTACCTCGACGACGACCCGGCGGTGATGCTCGAGAGCGCCCCGCTGCAGCAGCTCGCCCGCGACCGGCAGCTCTCCGTGTACGAGCACGAGGGCTTCTGGATGGGCATGGACACGTTCCGCGACTGGACGGAGCTCAACGGGCTGTGGGACAGCGGCCGCGCTCCGTGGAAGATCTGGGAGGACTGAGCGCGTGCGCATCCTGGTCACCGGCACCGAGGGCTACCTCGGCAGCCTGCTCGCCCCGACCCTGCTGGGCCGCGGCGACGACGTCACCGGCCTCGACACCGGCTACTACAAGAACGGCTGGCTCTACAACGGGGTGCGCGAGACGCCGCACACGCTCGTCAAGGACATCCGGCACGTCACGCCCGACGACCTGGTCGGGTTCGACGCCGTCGTGCACATGGCCGAGCTGTCGAACGACCCGATCGGCGACCGCATCGGCGACGTCACGTACGACATCAACCACCACGGGTCCGTCGCCCTGGCGTCGGCGGCCAAGCGCGCCGGGGTGTCCCGGTTCGTCTACATGTCGTCCTGCTCGGTGTACGGCGTCGCCGACGGCACGGTCGACGAGACCAGCCCCACCGACCCGCAGACCGCCTACGCCCGGTGCAAGGCCCTGGTCGAGCGCGACGTCACGGCGCTCGCCGACGACGACTTCTCGCCGACCTTCCTGCGCAACGCCACCGCGTTCGGCGCCTCGCCGCGGCAGCGGTTCGACATCGTGCTCAACAACCTCGCCGGCCTGGCCTGGACGACGCACCGCATCGCGATGACGTCCGACGGCACGCCCTGGCGCCCGCTGGTGCACGGCCTCGACATCGCCAAGGCCATCCGGGCCGTGCTCGACGCCCCCCGCGAGGACGTGCACGCGCAGGTGCTCAACGTCGGCGCGGACGCGAACAACTACACCGTGCGCGAGATCGCCGAGACCGTCGGGGCCGAGTTCCCCGGCTGCGAGGTGTCCTTCGGCGAGCCCAGCGCGGACAACCGCTCCTACCGCGTCTCGTTCGCGAAGATCCGCGAGGTCCTGCCCGGGTACGACACCGACTGGGACGCCGCCGCCGGGGCCGCGCAGCTGCACCGCGTGTTCGAGCAGATCGCCCTCGACACCGAGACGTTCACCGGGCGCGGCCACACCCGCCTGGCGCAGATCGAGCACCTGCTGAAGACCGGCCAGGTGGACCCGCAGCTCTTCTGGACGGTGAACCCGTGAAGTACACCCCGACCGCCGTCGACGGCGTCATGATCGTGGACCTCGAGCCCCGCGGGGACGACCGCGGGTTCTTCGCGCGGACGTTCGACACCGGCGAGTTCGCGGCGCACGGCCTGGACGTCGCCGTCGCGCAGTGCAACCTGTCGTACAACCACCGCGCGGGCACCCTGCGCGGCCTGCACCGGCAGGTCCCGCCGTACGCCGAGGGCAAGCTCGTGCGCTGCACCGCCGGCGCGATCGTGGACGTGGCCGTGGACGTCCGGCCGGACTCGCCGACCCACGGCGCCCACGTGATGGTCGAGCTCACCGCCGCCAACCGCCGCGCCCTGTTCATCCCGCCGTACGTCGCGCACGGGTACCAGACCCTCGTGGACGACACCGAGGTGATCTACCAGGTCAGCGGCCCCTACGCGCCCGAGGGCGAGCAGGGCTTCCGGTACGACGACGCCGCGTTCGGCCTCACGTGGCCGCTGCCCGTCGCCGTCGTCTCCGACAAGGACCGGTCCTGGCCGCTCGTCGACGCGGCGGCGGTGACCGAGTGATCATCGTCGACTCGCTGCTGCGGGCGCGGCAGGCCGACGGCCACCCCATCCGCGTCGCGCTCGTCGGCGCCGGGTTCATGGGCCGCGGGCTCGTCAACCAGATCGTCAACTCCGTGCCCGGGATGGACGTCGTGGCGATCGCCGCCCGGCACCCCGAGCAGGGGTTCCGCGCGTACACCGAGGCCGGGCTGACCGGCGTCGTCGAGGTGGACTCCCCCGCCGCGCTCGCCCGCGCCGCCGCCTCCGGCACGCCCGCCGTCACCGCCGACTACCGGGTGGCCATCGCCTCCGACGCCGTCGACGTGGTCGTGGACGTCACCGGCGCCGTGGAGCTCGGCGCGCACGTCGCCCTCGCCTGCTTCGAGCACGGCAAGCACCTCGTGCTGATGAACGCCGAGGTCGACGCGACCGTCGGCGCCGAGCTCGCGCGCCTCGCCGACAAGGCCGGCGTCGTCTACACCGGCTGCGACGGCGACCAGCCCGGCGTGCAGATGAACCTCTACCGGTTCGTCCGCGGGCTCGGCCTCACGCCGCTGGTCGCCGGCAACATCAAGGGCCTGCAGGACGAGTACCGCACGCCCACCACCCAGAAGGCGTTCGCCGAGCGCTGGGGCCAGGACCCGCACATGGTCACCTCGTTCGCCGACGGCACGAAGGTGTCCGTCGAGCAGGCCCTCGTGGCGAACGCGACCGGGATGTCCGTGCACCGCCGCGGCATGCTCGGGCGCGACCACGACGGGCACGTCGACGAGCTGACCACCCGCTACGACGTCGACGAGCTGCGCGCCCTCGGCGGGGCCGTCGACTACGTGGTCGGCGCCCGCCCCGGACCCGGCGTGTACGTGCTCGCCACCCACGACGACCCGAAGCAGCGGCACTACCTCGAGCTCTACAAGCTCGGCACCGGGCCGCTGTACGCGTTCTACCAGCCGTACCACCTGTGCCACTTCGAGGTGCCCACCACCGTCGCCCGGGCGTTCCTGCTCGGCGACGCCGCGATCCGGCCGCTCGGCGCGCCGACCGTCGAGGTCGTCACCACCGCGAAGACCGACCTCGCCGCCGGCACCGTGCTCGACGCGCTCGGCGGGTACCACTACTACGGCCAGGCCGAGCGGGCCGACGTCACGCGCACCGAGCGGCTGCTGCCGGTCGGGGTCGCCGAGGGCTGCGTGCTCGTCCGCGACGTCCCGAAGGACGCCACCCTCACGTACGACGACGTCCGCCTCCCCGACGGCCGCCTCGTCGACCGCCTCCGCGAGTCCCAGTCCGCCCTCGCCTGACCGCCCCGCACCCCGCACCCCCACCGCACCCGGCGCACCCCGCACCCCGCACCCCCACCGCACCCCGCGCACCCCGCACCCCGCCGGCACGTTCGGAGACTCCGACGCGCCCTGGTGGTCCTCCGCGGACCACCACGAGCCCGCGCCACCCCCTCCGAGCACTGTCGGAGCCTCCGAACGCACCGCGCACGCCGGCACTCCGCGCTCTGCGCTCCGCACTCCCGCTCGCTCCGCGCTCGCACCCTCCAGCACGGCGCACTCCCGCACCGCGCACTCCCGCATCGCGCACTCCCGCACCGCGAACCGTGCGCAAACCCCCGCCAGCACGTTCGGAGACTCCGACGCGCCCTCGTGGTCCCCTGCCGACCACCACGAGCCCGCGCCGCACCCTCCGAGCACCGTCGGAGCCTCCGAACGCACCGCGCACCCCGGCACTCGGCGCTCTGCACTCCACACCGCACACTCCCGCACTCCGCACTCGCGCACCGCGCACTCCACACCGGCGAACGCCCAACGCCAGCGCGTTCGGAGACTCCGACGGGTTCTCGTGGTGGCCTGCGGACCACCTCGAGCCCGCGCCTCGCCCTCCGAGCACCGTCGGAGTCTCCGAACGGGCGGTAGCGGGCGCGGGCTGGCGGGCACCCGGCGGTGGCGGCGGGCGGGAGCTGGGCGGCGGGCAGGACGGGCGGGCGGGCACCGGGCGGGGGCGGGCACCAGGCGGGCGGGCACCGGGCGGGGGCGGGCACCGGGCAGACGGGCGGGCGCCGGGTGGGGGTGTCACCCGGATGCCAGAGGGTTCACCCGACGCGGCCGGACAAACCGGACAAATCCGCTCATAGACTCCAACCCAGCAGGAACGGGCCTGGGGACGACGACCCGTCCTCCCCGGCCACCCAGGACCACCAGGAGAGGGGGGACCGTGCCGTCCACCGAGAGCAGCACGGACCTGCGGGCTCGCGCCGTCACGTTCTACCTGCCGCAGTTCCACCCGGTGCCGGAGAACGACGCGTGGTGGGGCCCGGGGTTCACGGAGTGGACGAACGCGGCGAAGGCCCGCCCGCTGTTCCGCGGGCACGTGCAGCCGCACCTGCCGGCCGACCTCGGGTTCTACGACCTGCGGATGCCGGAGGCGCGCGAGGCGCAGAGCGACCTGGCGCAGCGGTACGGCGTCGAGGCGTTCGTGTACTGGCACTACTGGTTCGGCGGCGGCCGGCGGATCCTGCAGCGGCCGTTCGACGAGGTGCTGGCGTCGGGGTCGCCGTCGGTGGGGTTCTGCCTGGCGTGGGCGAACCAGACGTGGAGCGGCATCTGGCACGGCGCGTCGGACCGCGTGCTGATGGAGCAGACGTACCCGGGGCCGGAGGACGAGCAGCGGCACTTCGACACGCTGCTGCCGGCGTTCCGCGACGAGCGGTACCTGCGGGTCGGGGACCGCCCGGTGTTCTACGTGTTCCGCCCGGAGGAGCTGCCGGACGCCGCGGCGTTCGTGGACCGCTGGCAGGCGATGGCCCGCGCGGCGGGGCTGCCGGGGCTGTACCTGGTGGCGGAGGTGTCGGACCTGCTGGGCCGCGGCCCGCGGTACACCGACGTGGACGCCGCGGGGTTCGACGCGGGCGTGTACATGCGCCTGCCGGCCCGGCGGACGCGCGCGGACGTGCTGCGGATGCGGGTGGGCCGCAAGCTCGGCCGCCCGGAGATCTACCCGCACGACCCCGAGTTCCGGCCGGCGCCCGCGGGGCTGTCGGACCGGCTGCAGCCCTGCGTCTACCCGGGGTGGGACAACACGCCGCGCTCCGGCGCCCGCGGGCTGGTGGTCACGGGCTCCACCCCGGAGGTCTTCGGGCACCACGTGCGGCAGGCGGTCGCGACGCTGCAGGACCGCCCGGCGCAGGAGCGGCTGCTGTGGGTCAAGTCCTGGAACGAGTGGGCCGAGGGCAACTACCTCGAGCCCGACCTGGCGCACGGGCACGCGTGGCTCGAGGCCCTGCACCACGGCCTGACCGAGCGCAGCACGCTGGCGACCGAGCCGGTGCGGGTGCTGACCCCCACGCACGCCCTGTCCCGGACGGACGGGGTCGCGCATGGCTGAGGCGACGCCGCTGCGGATCGCGATGCTGTCGTACTACCTGCCGTCCGGCAGCAAGATCGGCGTCGGGTTCCAGGCGCACGAGCTCGCCACGGAGCTGGCGCGCCGGGGGCACCGGGTCGACGTGTTCAGCGACTGCCCGCCCGTGCCCGGCGCGGTGTACGGCCACCGGCACATCGCCATGTCCGGCTCGCTGCGCACGTTCCGGTTCGCGTCGGCGCTGCGCCGCCAGGACCTGTCCGGCTACGACGTGCTGCACGCGCACGGGGACGACTACTGGCTGTGGCGCCGGCGCGCGCCGCTGCACGTGCGGACCGTGCACGGGTCGTGCTTCGAGGAGGCCCGGCACATCCGCGGCGCGAAGGAGAAGCTGCGGATGCTGATGCTCGGGGTGAGCGAGGTGCTGGCGGCGTACGTGGCCGACCGGGTCGTCGTGGTGTCGCCGCAGACCCGGCGGTGGGTGCCGCGGGCGCACGCCGTCATCCCGAACGGGGTGGACACCACCCGGTTCACCCCGGGTGACGGCGCGGGGCGCGCGGACCACCCGGTGGTGCTGTTCGTCGGCACGTGGCACGGGCGCAAGCGCGGCCGCGACCTCGCGGCGGCGTTCGCCCGCGACGTGCTGCCCCGGGTGCCGGACGCCGAGCTGTGGATGGTCACGCGGGACGCCCCCGACGACCCGGGACCGGGCGTCCGGGTGCTGGGGCGGCTGTCCGACGCCGACCTGGCGGACGCGTACCGCCGGGCGTGGCTGTTCTGCCTGCCGTCGTCGTACGAGGGCTTCGGCATCCCGTACGCCGAGGCGATGGCGAGCGGCCTGCCGGTCGTCGCGACCCCCAACGTGGGCGCCCGCTACGTGAGCGACGAGGGCCGCGCCGCCGTCCTCGCGGAGCTGCCGGACCTGGGGACCGCCCTCGCGGACCTGCTGCTCGACCCGCCGCGCCGTGCCGCGCTGGCCGAGGCGGGCCTGGCCCGCTCCCGCACGTTCTCCCTGTCCGCCGTCGCCGACGCGTACGAGCGCCTGTACCGCTCCGCCCCGACCCCCGCCGCGCGCCCCCCGCGCCCCGCCCAGCAGCACGGAGACCAGCCATGACCGACGTCGCCATCCGGGCCTCCGGGGTGGGCAAGCACTACCGGATCGCCGCCGGGGACCACGCGCCCTCGACGGCGGCCGAGGCCGTCATGCACCGGCTGCGCCACCCGCTGGAGCGCCCGCAGTTCGAGGAGTTCCGCGCCCTGGACGACGTGTCGTTCGAGGTGCCGTGGGGCGAGGCGATCGGCATCCTCGGCCGCAACGGCGCGGGCAAGTCCACGCTGCTGAAGCTGCTCACGCGCGTCGCCGCCCCGACCCGCGGGCGCATGGAGCTGGGCGGCCGGGTCGGCTCGCTGCTGGAGGTCGGGACCGGGTTCCACCCCGAGCTCACCGGCCGGGAGAACGTGTTCCTCAACGGGACGCTGCTCGGCATGCGCAAGTCGGAGATCAAGGCCCGGTTCGACGAGATCGTGGCGTTCTCCGGCGTGGAGAAGTTCCTCGACACCCCCGTGAAGCGGTACTCGTCCGGCATGTACGTGCGGCTGGCGTTCGCCGTGGCCGCGCACCTGGACACCGAGATCCTCGCGATCGACGAGGTGCTGGCGGTCGGCGACGCGGAGTTCCAGGCGAAGTGCATCGAGCGGATGCGCACGGTGGCCGCCGAGGGGCGCACGGTCCTGTACGTGTCGCACCAGATCCAGACCGTCAAGGCGCTGTGCACCTCCGCGCTGTTCCTGGAGCACGGCAGGCTGGTCATGCACGGCGACGTCGACGAGGCCATCGAGCTCTACCAGACGAGCCGCGACCGGGTCTCGATGAGCCGGACCGACATCGAGCGGCGCCCCGGCACCGGCGAGGTCCGCATCACCTCCGCGACCGTCTCCAGCCCGCTGTACCGGACGACCGAGCCGAAGACCGTCGAGTTCCTGGTCTCGGCCAACCCGGACTACATCGGCAAGTACTTCGTGTCCTGCCACGTGAACGACGCGCGCGGCACGACGATCCTGCAGTGCGACTCCCGGGTCACCGGCCTGTGGCTGGACCCCGCGCAGGAGCAGAAGATCGCGCTCACCATCGACGGCCCGTGGCTGAAGCCCGGGGAGTACTCCGTCGACCTGTTCGTGTGCTCGTCGGGCGTGCTGGACGCGTTCGAGGGCGCCGGCCGCTTCGAGATCCACCCGGTGCTGCCCTACCCGCAGGCCGTCTCGGACGAGGGGCTGGACGCCGGCCTCGTCCTCGCCGACTTCGACTACGAGAGGCGGTGACCGCGTGGCCTCGCGCGCGATCGTCATCACCCCGCCCGGCCGGCTGCCGCTGCCGTCGTGGCGCGAGCTGTGGGAGGCCCGGGAGGTCTTCACGCGGTTCGGCACCCGCGACCTCAAGCTGCGCTACCGCCAGACCGCCCTCGGCGTGGTCTGGGTGGTGCTGCAGCCGCTGCTGAGCGCCGGCATCTTCTCGATCGTCTTCGGGCAGATCGCGGACCTGTCGAGCGACGGGGTGCCGTACTTCGTGTTCTCGTTCGCCGGCATGCTCGCGTGGACGCTGTTCAACGGCATCGTGTCCCGCGCGGCGCCGTCGCTGGTGAGCAACCAGGCGCTGGTGTCCAAGGTGTTCTTCCCGCGGATGCTCGTCCCGCTGTCGAGCGTGCTGTCCGTGCTCGTCGACTTCCTGGTCGCCTCGGCGCTCATGGTCGGGCTGCTGCTCTGGTACGGCATCGCCCCGGGCTGGCCGCTGCTGACGCTGCCGCTGTGGGTCCTCGCGGTGGTGCTGCTCGGGTCGGGGCTGGGCATGGCGTGCTCCGCGCTGATGGTGAAGTTCCGCGACGTCGCCTACGTGGTGCCGTTCGCGCTGCAGTCCCTGCTGTACGCCAGCCCGCTGGCGTACTCGCTGTCCGAGGTCGGCCCGGGGATCCGCTGGCTGTTCGACCTCAACCCGCTGACCTGGGTGCTGGAGGGCTTCCGCTGGGCGCTGCTCGGCCTGGCGGAGCCCGCGGCCTGGCAGATGGTCGCGACCGCCGTGGTGAGCACCGCCGTGTTCGGCGCGGGGGCGCTCATCTTCTCGAAGATGGAACGCGGCTTCGCCGACGTCATCTGACGCGAGGGGGACGACGTGACGCAGACCGGAGAGGGGCGCGGGCGCCCGGCGCGCTGGGCCGTGGCCGCCGCGGTGGTCGCCGTGGCGGTGGTCGCCACGGGGACGACCGTCGCCCTGACCCGCGACCGCGGCACGTCGCCGGCGGCCGGCGC
>JAEWGQ010000146.1 GCA_023388235.1 Actinomycetes bacterium
TACTAGGATATGAAGAAGATACAAATACAGGATTGTTAATAGAAAATGCTGATGTAATACCTAAAGAATTTGCATTGTTATTTGAAATCAAAGGCGATAAGAAGAAAAGAAGAAACGTATTTTACAGGGTGTCACCAGGTAGACCTGGAGAAGAATATTCTACAAAAGCTGAATCAGTAGATCCAAAGACTGATACATTACCACTAACAATTATGCCTACTGAAATTAATGAAAAAATGAGAATAAAGGCGAGCGTATATGAAGATGGTGAGAGTTATGCAGGATTTTATACTAAAGTTGTAACACCAGGAGCAGAAGTTTAGGAGTATTTAGATGATAATTAATGGAGTAGATACAAAGATTGATGTAATTAAGGGAACACCAGGTCTTTTATATTATAATCAACTGTTTAACGAAAGTTTAACAGAAGACATTATGTATATTATAAATAATGGTGAACCTAGACCAGACGCATTAAGGTTATTAAGACTCTTATTTGTGATGACTGGTAAATTTAAGGAAACTACATTTGAAAATTGGGCTACTAATCTAAATGACGACTTTGATGTATTAGAATACATGGACACTATAATTGAACAGGCTTTAAAATCTTATATGCCCAGTATCTACAAAAAAGCATATGGAGACAGAAACACAGATACAACAGAGTAATAATAGTGAACAAAAGATTATATTAGAATCCATCTTCTTGTTAAAGGAGATGGGTTTTTCTTTATATGAAATGGAATCTTTTACATTAGATGAAACGTTTATATTAATAGACATATATGTTGAGAGATTAGAGAAAAAATACGGAAACACAACAGAAAAGAAATCTATAGAAGCTTCTCAAGACGATATAGATAGATTATTAGGATAAGAAAGGGGGTGCAATATTGAGCAAAATTAGAGGTGTATCGTTTGAATTTAGTGCAGATTCATCTAGGCTTGAAAGTGCATTAAAAAATATAAATAAAGAGACTAGAGATACTAGTAGACAGTTAAAAGATATTAATAAATTATTAAAATTCGAACCTAAAAATGTTGAATTATTAGCACAAAAGCACTCTCAATTAAGCAACAAAATTAAAGAAGCTAATGAAAAACTTGAAACATTAAAGAAACTTCAAGCTGATATGGACAAAAATGGTATTGATGAAAACTCTAAACAATATCAAGCTTTAAGAAGAGAGATTATTGATACTGAAAGTTTATTAGGAACTTATAAGGAACAATTAAAAGATGTAAATAAAGAGATTGAAAATAACACAAACTTTTCTAAAAAGTTAGCTGGACAATTCAAGGAAACAGGTGACAAGTTACAAGATGCTGGTAAAAAAATAGGAGAAATAGGAAAAAAACTTAAATATTATGGAAAAGAACTTTCAATGAAGGTTACTGCTCCTATTGTAGGTTTTGGAACTTTAGCGGTAAAAAATTTCACAGAAGCTGAAAGTGCATGGGCTAGATATGCTAGGACATCAGGAAAGTCACAAGATGAACTTCAAAAGATAATGAAAGAAGGAGTAAGCATTGCTAAAGACAGTGTATACTCCTCCAAAGAAGTTGCAGAGATGATGGAGTATATGGCACTTGCTGGTTGGAGTAGCGAAGATTCATTAAGTTCATTAAATAATATGCTTAAATTTGTTACAGCAAGTGGATTAGACGCTGGTAGAGCTTCTGATATAGTAACTGATAACTTAACAGCATTTGGGCTTGAGATGTCAGAAACTAATAGGCTTATGAATGTAATGCTTAAAACTCAATCTGCAACAAACACTAATACAGAGCAGTTAGCAGGAGCTTATTCAAATGCGGCTGCAACAGCTGGAGCTTTGGGATATTCAATAGAAGATACTTCTATAGCTTTAGGTTTACTTGCAAACTCAGGACTCAAAGGCGAGCAAGCAGGAACTAAACTTAGAAGTGTATTAACATCATTAACTACAGCAAGTGAATCGCAAAAGAAAATACTTCAAAAATTAGGTGTTGAAATGTATAACGTTGATGGCACTACAAAACCATTGATGGATACAATAGGAAGTTTGAGAGAAAAATTTGCAAAATTAACTGAAGAAGAAAAGATTAACTTTGCTAACAAATTAGTAGGTAAAAACAATGTTAACGCATTTATGATCTTAATGAATGCAACAAATGAAGAAGTTAACAACGCAACAGAAGCGATAAAAAGTCAGAACGACGCATTGACTCAAATGTCTGATGTTATGGGTGAAACTACAGAGTTTAAGTTAAAAGAGCTTAAAAAAACATTTGGTGAAATGACAGAACAAATAGGAGCTCAAGTAGTTCCAATATTATTACAAGTGACCGAAAATCTTAAAGGTTGGATTCAAGCTTTTAGCGAATTAGACGAAGGAACAAAAGAATTTATTGTAAAAGCTGCTTTAATTGCTGCAGCAGTTGGACCAATAATAATGGTAATTGGTAGTGTTATATCTGGAATAGGTAAGATTATATCTGTTGGTGGTCTATTAGTTAAAGGTATAGGAACTATTATTGGAGTAATTGGAGGACCATTAACACTTGCGATAGGTGCAATAATTGCTGTAGGTGTAGCTTTATGGGCTAATTGGGACACTATAAAAGAAAAAGCAGGTCAATTAGCAAGTTATGTAGGAGAAAAATGGAACGCTATGAAAAATTGGACTTCTGAAAAGTGGGGAGCTGTTACATCTTTTACATCTAACGCTTGGAATAGTGTTAAAAGTTCAATAACTTCATCTGTATCAGGAGCATGGAATTTAGTTAAAAGTGGGGCTTCAGGTATAGCTTCAATTGTATCAAGTGCTTGGAGTGGTGTAAGGACAGTAACAGGTAATGTTTGGGATGGAGTTAAAGGAACGATTGTTAATGCAGTGAGTGGAGCTTGGAAGGGTATCACAGGTTGGATTAGCAAAATTAAAAATGCATTTAACTTCTCATGGAGTATACC
>JAEWGQ010000240.1 GCA_023388235.1 Actinomycetes bacterium
GCCCGGTCCGCGTGGACGTCGTGGACGTCGCCCGGCGGTGAGCCGCGCACCCGGACCCGCCGCGGTCCGGTGACTGGCACCGGCACAGGCCCGGCCCCCGAGGGGTCGGGCCTGTGCCGTGCCCGCCCTACGCTGGTCCGGACGCCGGACCCGGGAGGAAACACATGCTGCTGACGGTCGCCCGCATCGGGCGCGCCCACGGCCTGCGCGGCGAGGTCGCCCTCGACCTGCGCACCGACGACCCGGAGGCCCGGCTGGCGGTCGGGTCGGCGCTGCCCACGGACCCGGCCGGGCGCGGCCCGCTCACCGTCACGGGGACCCGCGTCCAGCAGGGCCGCTGGTACGCGTCCTTCGCCGAGGTCCCCGACCGGACGGCCGCCGAGGCGCTGCGGGGCGTGGACCTGCTGGTCGAGGTCGCGCAGGACGAGGACGACGACGAGGACGCCTGGTACCCGCACGAGCTCGCCGGGCTGCGCGCGGAGCACGTCGACGGCCGGGTCCTGGGCGAGGTCGCCGGGCTGGAGCACCTGCCCGCGCACGACGTGCTCGTCCTGCGCGAGCCCGACGGCGCCCGCACGCTGGTGCCGTTCGTCCGCGCGATCGTCCCGGTGGTGGACGTCCCGGGCGGCCGCGTCGTGCTCGACCCGCCGGGCGGGCTGCTGGCGTCCGACGCGGCGAACCTCGTGGTCTCGGAGGAGACCGTGGGGGACGACGACTGACGTGCGCATCGACATCGTCTCGATCTTCCCGGACTACCTGAGCCCGCTCGGCCTGTCGCTCGTCGGCAAGGCCCGCGCCGCCGGCCTGGTCGACCTGCGCGTGCACGACCTGCGCGACTGGACGACCGACCGGCACCGCACCGTGGACGACACCCCGTTCGGCGGGGGCGCCGGCATGGTGATGAAGCCGGACGTCTGGGGCGCCGCGCTCGACGACCTGGTGACCGACGGCACGCACCTGCTGCTGCCCACCCCCTCCGGGGCGCCGCTCACGCAGCGGGACGCGGAGGCGTGGGCGGCGGACGCGCACCTCGTGGTCGCGTGCGGCCGGTACGAGGGCATCGACGCCCGCGTGGCCGAGCACTACGCCACCCGGCCGGGCGTGCGGGTGAGCGAGTACTCGATCGGCGACTACGTGCTCAACGGCGGGGAGGCGGCGGCGCTCGTGCTGGTCGAGGCCGTCGTGCGGCTGCTGCCCGGCGTCGTGGGCAACCCGGCGTCGCTCGTGGAGGAGTCGCACGGCAGCGCCGGGCTGCTCGAGTACCCCGTGTACACGAAGCCGCCGGCGTGGCGGGAGCTCGAGGTCCCGGAGGTGCTGCTGTCCGGGCACCACGGACGCGTCGAGCGGTGGCGCCGGGACCAGGCGCTCGCCCGGACCGCCGCGCGGCGCCCGGACCTGGTCGGGCGGCTCGACCCCGCCGCGCTGGACCGCGCGGACCGCGCCGTGCTCGCCGAGCTCGGCTGGACCGTCGGCGACGACGGCGTCACGCGCGCCTGACCCCGCCGGGCCGCAGCAGCCGGTTTCCCGCGGGGGCCGGGGCTGTGGCAGACTGGACGGTCGGTGCGCGACGGTCGCGTCTCTGCCACAGGGGAGACGAGCACGACCGCCGAGAGATCGGCCGCACACCACCCACTGCCATCCCGGCGCCGCAGGGCGCCGACGACGACGCGCGTGACCTGTGGCACGGCGGGAAAGCGACGAACGATGTCCCAGATCCTCGACCAGATCGATGCGGCTTCGCTGCGTACCGACGTCCCGGACTTCCGTCCCGGCGACACCCTGAAGGTCAACGTCAAGGTCGTCGAGGGCAACCGCTCCCGCGTCCAGGTGTTCCAGGGCGTCGTGATCGCCCGCCAGGGCGACGGCGTGCGCGAGACCTTCACGGTCCGCAAGGTCTCGTTCGGCGTCGGCGTCGAGCGCACCTTCCCGGTGCACTCCCCGACCCTGGAGTCCATCGAGGTCGTGACCCGCGGTGACGTGCGTCGCGCCAAGCTGTACTACCTGCGCAACCTCCGCGGCAAGAAGGCCAAGATCAAGGAGAAGCGCGAGACGGTCCCGGCCAAGAAGGCCTGAGCACCGCGCTGCACGTCCGACGGGCGGTCACCCTCACGGGTGGCCGCCCGTCGGCGTCTGCGGGAGGGCCGCGGCGGGTCCGTGGCGGTCCGGTGTGCGGCGGCGTGGGGGTTGGGCATCGGCCCCGGGCGCGTGGGACAGTGTCCCGGTGACGGACCAGGACACGCCAGCCACCAGCCGGCAGAGCCGCCACGGCGCGGCCCCTGCGAGCCGCCGGCGCCGCGGTCCGGTCGCGTCGTTCCTGCGGGAGACCGCGATCATCCTGCTCAGCGCGATCGTGCTGTCGTGGGTCGTCAAGACGTTCCTCGCGCAGGCGTTCTTCATCCCGAGCGCGTCCATGCACGACACGCTGCTCGAGGGCGACCGGGTCCTGGTCAACAAGCTCGTCCCGGGCCCGTTCGACATCCACCGCGGTGACATCGTCGTGTTCTCCGACCCGGGCGGCTGGCTGCCGGAGTCGGAGAAGACGCAGACCACCGTGGTGCAGGACGCCCTGATCGCCGTCGGCCTCATGCCGCAGCAGTCGGAGGACCACCTGATCAAGCGCGTCATCGGCCTGCCGGGCGACCGGGTCGCCGCCGCCGGCGACGGCAGCCCCGTCACCGTGAACGGCCAGCCGCTCGACGAGTCCGAGTACCTGGCGCCCGGCGCGAGCCCGAGCGAGATCGCGTTCGACGTCGTCGTCCCCGAGGACTCCCTGTGGGTCATGGGGGACAACCGGCAGCAGTCGGCCGACTCGCGCTGGCACCTCGGCGACCCCGG
>JAEWGQ010000309.1 GCA_023388235.1 Actinomycetes bacterium
CAGCTTGTAGCCCAGCCCGCGCACGGTCTGCAGCATGGTGGGCACGGACGGGTCACGCTCAATCTTGGAGCGCACGCGCTTGACGTGAACGTCGAGCGTCTTGGTGTCCCCCACGTAGTTCGGCCCCCACACGCGGTCAATGAGCTGCCCGCGGGTCAGCACGCGATCCGGGTTACGCAAGAACATTTCCAGTAGCTCGAATTCGCGCAGCGGCATGGCCACTTCGGCGCCGTCAATGCGTACCTCGTGGCGGTCCGTGTCCATTTCCACGCGGCCAACACGCAGTACGGCGTCGCCGTCTTCCTCCACTGCGGCCGGCCCGCCGCGGCGCAGCACCGCCCGCACGCGCGCAACCAGCTCGCGGTAGGAGTACGGCTTCGTCACGTAGTCATCAGCGCCGATCTCCAGGCCAACAACCTTGTCGATTTCGGAATCCTTGGCGGTCAGCATGATCACCGGCACGCTGGAGCGCTGGCGCAGCTGGCGGCAAATCTCGGTGCCGGACATACCGGGGAGCATAAGGTCCAGCAGTACTACGTCCGGGGACGTGCGATCAAACGCGGTGAGCGCATCGCGCCCATCTGCCACGGAAGTAACCTCGAAGCCGTCGCGTTCCAGCTTGAACGTCAGGGTTTCCCGGTAGGCCGCTTCGTCCTCAACTAACAGAATCGACGTCATGAATGAACCTCTTCTCGGTGTTCCTGTGACTCGGGTGATGAGCCGGTTTCGCCCGGCTCCGCTGCCTTCGATGATGGCACGGAATCGCCTGCTTCTGCGGCAGGTATGACCAGGGTAAATGTGGAACCACGGCCTTCGTCAGACCACAGCTCAACGCGACCGCCGTGGGTATTCGCTACATGCTTCACGATGGATAGGCCCAGCCCGGATCCACCCGTTTCGCGCGAGCGGGCATAGTCCCCGCGGAAGAAACGCTCAAACACGCGTTCACGCATGTCAGCCGGGATGCCGGCCCCCTGATCGACGACGGCTATCCGGACGAATCCGGCGTCCGCCGCCACGCCAATCGACACCGCTGATTGCGGGTTGGAATAACGAATCGCGTTGTCCAGCAGATTGCGGATCGCGGTGGTCAGCAGCGAATGATCGCCGTAGACGTAGAGCTCATGGCCGGGGCGCGGCTTGCCCACGCGCAGCGCGATGGAGCGATTCTTGGCCTCGATGCGCACGCGATCCGCAGCCTCGGCGATGATGGCGTGGACGTCCAGCAGCTCCGGATTCGTCATTGCGTCACCATCTTGGAGGCGCGAGAGCTGGATAATTTCCTGCACGAGGTCCGCCAGGCGCCGAGCCTCCAACTGCAGCTGGCCGGAGAATTTTCGGACGACGTCGGGCTCGTCGGCGCAATCTTCAACCGTCTCCGCTAGCAACCCAATGGCACCGATAGGCGTTTTCAGTTCGTGGGACACATTGGCCACAAAGTCGCGGCGCATATCCTCCACGCGGCGGGCGGACGTGTTGTCCGCAAAAAGAATGAGCACGCGGCCATCGCCCAGCGGCGTCACGCGGAGGTTCAAAGTGATCGTTCCAGTGTTCGCCAGGGTGGAACGGCGCATAGTGAGGGTATCCTCACACATGTCTCCCGTAGCCAGTGCTTTTTCCACCAGGTGGACAATTTCGAAGCGTGTGATGCGGTGGCCGCGAACGAGGCCAATCGAGTAGGCCAGGGTTGAGGCGCGGGCAACCGAGCCGGCCTGATCCGTGATGATGTGTGCCTGCGGAATGGCCGCCAGGAGCGTAGAAAGCTCTTCTGACGTGGTGTTTTGCCCGGTTTCCTGGCGCTGCGGGGTACCGGGGCGCCAGCCGGGCCCGCGGAAGGACAGCACGGCCACCACGCCCACCACCACACCGGCGATGCCGCACAGCAGCCCAATCAAGAAATCTGGCATGAATCCAGATTAAACTGATTGGGCGAGAGTTTCTCCCCGGGTTTGAAGGTAAACACCGCTGTTAACCTTTCGCCCACCGAGTGTTAACTTTCGCCTGGTTAAGTGTGGTCTGACGTGCGAGCGCGTCCACATCCACAAATACAGTCAACAATCTTGGGAGCTTTTGTGCGCGAGATTTTTCGTCAGGAATTGCAGCAGCTTGGTGACGATCTGCTGAAGGCTGCGGCCGAAGCCGCGCGTGCCATGGAGCGCGCCTCCGCTTCGCTGCGCGATGCCAACCTTGCGTTGGCCGAGCAGGTTATCGATGCGGACCGCCGTATTGACGCGCTGGAAACGAACATTAACGAGCTGGCTATTTCCATGCTGGCCCGCCAGGCTCCCGTTGCCGGTGACCTTCGCACCGTGGTTTCCGCCCTGCGTATGTCCGCCACCCTCGAGCGCATGGGTGACCTTGCCCGTCACGTGGCCTACGTGGCCCGCGGCCGCTTCCCGGACTTCGCCGCCGAGGGCGAGGTCAACGAGGTGCTCATGGCGATGGCTGACCACGCCACGAAGGTGGGCAAGAAGATGGTGCTGCTCATCCAGACGCTGGACCTCAAGCTGGCCGAGGAGATCGAGGCAGACGACAACATCCTTGATGACCTTCACCGCCGCTCCTTCGAGCTGGTGCTCGATGAGTCCAAGCAGCTCACCCGCCAGCAGCTGGTGGACGTGATCCTGCTGGGCCGCTACCTGGAGCGCTACGGTGACCACGCGGTGTCCATTGCCCGCCGTATTAGCTTCCTGGTGACCGGCATCTACACCGATCACGGTGAGACGATCGCTCGTTCGACCGAGGGCTACGCCCCGCAGCAGGACTAACACCTGTTTGGTGCCTGCTGAGTGCGGGCACGCAGCAGATGACGAAGGCCGCCAGCTTGGTGCTGGCGGCCTTCGTGTATTCGTGGGGAGTTGGTCTGTGTTAGTTCCGCTCGTCTTCCAGAGCAGCCTGTTCCTGCGCCTCGAGGTAGGGCGGGAAGTTGTAGGCGTGGGGCATTTCGATCTGGCGGCAGCTGATTCGCGCCTGGTCGATGGCATCTGCCGTGATGACGTTAGGCGCAATGGCGGTGACACCCGGTTTGAGCGGTACCGTCATAC
>JAEWGQ010000411.1 GCA_023388235.1 Actinomycetes bacterium
CTCGCGACGGTGGCGAGGCGCGGCGCGGCCCGCGTGCCCGCACGGCAGCGGCGCCTGCGGCGCGACGGCGCACCGGCGACCCGGCCCGTACGGCGGCGTTCGAGGTGCTGCGCACGGTGGCGGAGTCGGACGCGTACGCGAATCTCGTCCTCCCGCCGTTGCTGCGCGAGCGCGGGATCCGCGGGCGGGACGCCGGGTTCGCCACGGAGCTCGCCTACGGGGCGTTGCGGCTGCGCGGGCGGTACGACGCCGTCATCGAGCAGTGCGCGGGGCGTGCGCTGGACCGGATCGACCCGCCGGTGCTCGACGCCCTGCGGCTCGGGGTGCACCAGCTGCTCGGGATGCGCGTGCCCCCGCACGCCGCGGTGTCGGAGACGGTGGCGCTGGTGCGCGAGCACGTCGGCGCGGGCCCGGCGCAGTTCGCGAACGCCGTGCTGCGTGCCGTGTCCCGCGAGCCCCTCGACGTGTGGCTGACGCGGATCGGCGACGCCGTCGACCCGGCGGAGACGGACGAGGTGGCCCGGCTGTCCGTGGTGGAGAGCCACCCGGCGTGGGTGACGCGCGCGCTGCGGGAGGCCCTGGTGGGGCACGGCCGGACGGCGGCGGAGCTCGGCGCGCTGCTGGCGGCCGACAACGACGCGCCCCGCGTGTCGCTCGTGGCGCGTCCCGGGCTGACGGATCGGCAGGACCTGCTCGCCGCTGCCGGCCCGGAGGCCGCCGAGGGCCGGTGGGCGCCGACGGCGGTGACGCTCGGCGGGGGCGACCCGGCGGCGCTGGCGGCGGTGCGCTCGGGCCGGGCGGGTGTGCAGGACGAGGGGTCCCAGCTCGTCGCGCTCGCCCTGGCGGCCGCGCCGGTGGAGGGCCGGGACGAGCGGTGGCTCGACCTGTGCGCCGGTCCGGGGGGCAAGGCGGCGCTGCTCGCGGCGCTGGCCGCGGAGCGGGGTGCCCGCCTGGTCGCGAACGAGGTGCAGCCGCACCGCGCTCGGCTGGTGCGCGGTGCGCTGTCCGCGGTGCCGCCGGGCGCGGTCGAGGAGGTCCGGGTCGGCGACGGGCGCGAGGTCGGCGAGGCGGAGCCGGGCGCGTACGACCGCGTGCTGCTCGACGCCCCGTGCACGGGTCTGGGCGCGCTGCGACGCCGGCCGGAGTCGCGCTGGCGCCGCACGCCGGGCGACCTGGCGCAGCTCGGTGTGCTGCAGCGCGACCTGCTGGCCTCGGCCCTCCGGGCGGTGCGCCCGGGCGGGGTCGTCGGGTACGTGACGTGCTCGCCGGTGCTCGCCGAGACCCGGCTGGCCGTGCTGGACGCGACCCGCGCGGCCCGGAAGGCGGGCCTCGAGGTCGAGGTGCTGGACGCGCCGGGTGTCCTGCACGGCATCGCCCCGGGGCTGGACCTGCCCGAGCGGGAGGACGCGCAGCTCTGGCCGCACGTGCACGGCACGGACGCGATGCACCTGACGCTGCTGCGCCGTCTCGCCTGAGGCGCGGCCCGGGAGTCCGGCGCGCCGCGCCCGCGCGGCACGGCGGCCGGCGTCCGAGCGGCGGCAGGGTGCGACTGCCGTGCGCGTGCTGGTCCTGCCGGGAGGGGCGCCCGCCGATACGCTGGACGGGTGCCCGCTCTGATCAGCCCCAGCATCCTGTCCGCCGACTTCGCCAACCTCGAGCGCGACCTGGGGCGGATCGCCCGGGCCGACTACGCGCACGTGGACGTCATGGACAACCACTTCGTGCCGAACCTGACGCTCGGCCTGCCGGTGGTCCGCCGGATCGCGGAGGTGTCGCCGGTCCCGATCGACGTGCACCTGATGATCGAGGACGCGGACCGCTGGGCGGTCGACTACGCCCGTGCGGGTGCGGCGTCGGTGACGTTCCACGCGGAGGCCGCGCAGGCGGCGGTCCGGCTCGCGCGCGAGCTGCGGTCGGCGGGGGCGCGGGCGGGGATCGCGGTGCGCCCGGCCACGCCGGTGGAGCCGCTGCTGGACCTGCTGCCGGAGTTCGACATGGTGCTGGTCATGACGGTCGAGCCCGGCTTCGGCGGCCAGTCGTTCATCGAGGGCACCCTGCCGAAGGTCCGCCGGCTGCGGGCCGCGATCGACGAGCAGGACCTGCCGACGTGGGTGCAGGTCGACGGCGGGGTCTCGCGGGACACCATCGCGACGGTCGCCGCGGCGGGCGCTGACGTGTTCGTCGCCGGGTCCGCGGTGTACGGCGCGGCGGACGTGGCGGGGGAGATCGACGCGCTGCGCGCGCTGGCGGACGAGGCGATCGCCGCGCGGGACTGACGAGTGGACACGCTGCGCGGGGCTGACGAGGCCCGCGCGCGCCGCGCGTCGTGCCGCGACGGGCGGGAATGCCCGGTGTGGCATCATCGTTGCCCAGAGAACACACACGTGCTCCGGGGTCGGTGCAATTCCGAGCCGGCGGTGACAGTCCGCGACCCGCAAGCGCTTCGGCGTGAGCGGTTGACCCGGTGGAACTCCAGGACCGACGGTGACAGTCCGGATGGGAGGAGACGTGGCGGTGCGCCCGGCATGAGCCGGACGCACCGTGGTCGTCGTGCACCTGCGCGCCGCCCGCACCCCGGAGCCCGAGCGGCGACGGAGGGAACGGGGCGGTGGACGCCAGGGCGGTGGTCGAGCGGGACGCGATGCTGCGCGCGCTGGACCTCGCGCGCCGGGGTCCCGCGCACGGGCCGAACCCCCGGGTGGGGTGCGTCCTGCTCGCGCCCGGCGGCGCCGTCCTCGCCGAGGGCTGGCACCGGGGTGCGGGGACGCCGCACGCCGAGGTGGCGGCGCTGGACGACGCCCGGGTGCGCGGCGTCGACGTGCGGGGCGCCACGGCGGTCGTGACGCTCGAGCCGTGCGACCACACGGGCCGCACGGGTCCGTGCTCGGTGGCGCTGCTGGAGGCGGGGGTCGCGCGGGTCGTGCACGCCGTCGCGGACCCGAACCCCGTGGCGCTGGGCGGGGCGGAGCGGCTGCGCCGGGCGGGCGTGGAGGTGCTGGGCGGTGTCGAGGAGGACGCGGCGCGGGCGCTGCTGCGCCCCTGGCTGCGGGCCGTGGGGCGTGGCCGGCCGTACGTGACCCTGAAGACGGCGAGCACGCTGGACGGCCGCGTGGCGGCGGCGGACGGCACGAGCCGCTGGATCACGTCCGCCGAGTCCCGCGCGCACGCGCACGCCCTGCGGGCGGAGGTCGACGCGCTGGTGGTGGGGACGGGGACCGCGCTGGCGGACGACCCGGCGCTCACGGCCCGGTCCGCGGACGGGTCGCTCGCCGCGCACCAGCCGCTGCGGGTCGTCGTCGGCACCCGGGACCTGCCCGCGGGCGGGCGCCTGGCGGGCCCGGGCGGCGAGGTGCTGCACGTGCGCACGCACGACCCGCGGGCTGTCCTGGCCGTGCTGCACGAGCGCGAGGCGCGGCACGTGCTGGTCGAGGGCGGTCCGACGCTGGCCGCCGCGTTCCTGCGCGCCGGGCTGGTGGACGAGGTGCACGCCTACGTGGCGCCCGTGCTGCTCGGCGCGGGCCGGGCCGCCGTCGCGGACGTGGGCGTGACGACCCTGGCCGACGCCGTCCGGCTGCGCCCGCGCGCGCTGCTGCCGCTGGGCCCCGACGTGCTCGTCGTGGCCGACACCGAGGAGGAGAGCTGATGTTCACCGGCATCGTGGAGGAGGTCGGCACCGTCGTGGCGCTCGACCGGGCGCTCGACCGTGCGGCGGGCGGGGGGCCCGGCGGGGACCGGGCGGCCGGTGACGCCCGCCTGGTGGTCCGCGGGCCCCGGGTGGTCTCGGACGCGGGCCTCGGCGACTCGATCGCCGTGTCCGGCGTGTGCCTGACCGTGACGGACCTGCCCGGGGACGGGACGTTCGCGGTGGACGTCATGCCCGAGACGCTGCGGCGCACGGCGCTGGGGGACCTGGCGCCCGGGGCCCCGGTGAACCTGGAGCGTGCGGTGCGCGCGGACGCCCGGCTCGGCGGGCACGTCGTGCAGGGGCACGTGGACGGGGTCGGCACGGTGCGCCGGCGGACGCCCGGCCCGCGCTGGGACGAGGTCGAGGTGGCGCTGGACCCGGCGCTCGCGCGGTACGTCGCGGAGAAGGGGTCGGTGGCGGTCGCCGGGGTGTCGCTGACGGTGACGGCCGTGGGCGACGACTGGTTCGGCGTGTCGCTGATCCCGACGACGCTGGCGGCCACGACGCTCGGCACGGCGGCGGTGGGCACGCGGCTGAACCTCGAGGTGGACGTGCTCGCGAAGTACGTCGAGCGGCTGCTCGCGACGACCGGGGTGGCCCGGTGAGCGCCCCGGCGGGTGGCCCGGTGCGCGGCCCCGCGGACGACGCCGCGACCGCCGGGATCGCGCTGGGGACCGTCGAGCAGGCGCTGGCGGAGCTGCGCGCGGGGCGCCCGGTGCTCGTCGCGGACTCCCCGGACCGGGAGAACGAGGCGGACGTGGTGCTCGCGGCCGACCGCGCGACGCCCGAGTGGGTGGCGTGGACGATCCGGCACTCGTCGGGGTACCTGTGCGCGCCGATGACCGGTGCCCGGGCGGACGCCCTGGACCTCCCGCTGATGGTGCCGCACAGCCAGGACCCGCGCCGCACGGCGTACACGGTCACGGTGGACGCGGCGACGGGTGTCACGACGGGGATCTCCGCGGCGGACCGCACGCGGACGCTGCGGGTGCTGGCCGACCCGGCGTCGGGCGCGGGGGACCTGATCCGGCCCGGGCACGTGCTGCCGCTGCGCGCGGTGCCGGGCGGGGTGCTGCACCGGGCGGGGCACACGGAGGCGGCGGTGGACCTGTGCCGGCTCGCCGGGCTGGAGCCGGTCGCCGCGATCGCGGAGCTCGTGAACGACGACGGCACGATGATGCGGCTGGCCCGGACCGCGGACCTGGCGCGGGAGCACGGCCTGGTGCTGCTGACCATCGCTGACCTCGTCGCGTGGCGCACCCGCACCGGCGACCTGCCGGCGGAGCCCTCCGCGGACGGCGCCGCGGCCACCGCCCGGCGGGTGCACCGCGCGCACAGCGCCCACCTGCCGACGCGGCACGGCGACTTCACGGTGCACGCCTACCGGGACCAGCGCACGGGCGCGGACCACCTCGCCCTCGTGGCGGCGCGCGGCCTCGCGGCGCAGCCGGTGGTCCGGGTGCACTCGGAGTGCCTGACGGGGGACGCGTTCGGGTCGGCCCGGTGCGACTGCGGCCCGCAGCTCGACGCGGCGCTGCAGCTCGCGGCGGCCCAGGGCGGCGCGGTCGTGTACCTGCGGGGGCACGAGGGCCGGGGGATCGGCCTGCTCGCGAAGGTGGGCGCGTACGCGCTGCAGGACCAGGGCCGCGACACGGTGGAGGCGAACCTCGACCTGGGGTGGCCCGCGGACCGGCGGGAGTACGGCGCGGCGGCGGCGATCCTCGAGGACCTGGGCGCCCGGCGGATCACCCTGCTGACGAACAACCCGGCGAAGGTCGCGGGGCTCGCGGCGCACGGCATCGAGGTCGCCGAGGTGCGCGGCATCGAGGTCGGCCGCACCCCGCACAACGAGGCGTACCTGCGCACGAAGGCCCGGGCGATGGGGCACCTGCTGCCCGGCCTGGACCACGAGGACGACGGGGCGGCCCGCACGACGACGACCACCGGTGCGCCCGGCACGACGACCGCCGGCCCGGACGGCACCACGACGACAACGACGACCACCACCACGACCAGCACGGAGGACGCACGATGAGCGGCAGCGGCGCACCCACGATCCGCACGGACGGCAGCGGCCTGCGCGTCGCCGTCGTGGCGGCGAGCTGGCACACGACGGTGATGGACGGCCTGCTGGCCGGCGCCCGCCGCGCGCTGGCCGACGCGGGCGTGGCGGACGTGCGCGAGGTGCGCGTGCCGGGCACGTTCGAGCTCCCGGTCGCGGCGGCGCGGCTCGCCCGCAGCGGGAGCGTGGACGCGGTGGTGGCGCTCGGCGTCGTGATCCGCGGCGGCACCCCGCACTTCGACTACGTGTGCCAGGCAGCGACGGCCGGGCTGACCGACGTGGCGGTCGGCACGAGCGTCCCGGTGGGGTTCGGCGTGCTGACGTGCGACGACGAGGCGCAGGCGCTCGACCGGGCGGGCCTGCCGGGCTCGCACGAGGACAAGGGGGCGGAGGCCGCGGAGGCCGCCGTGGCCACCGTCGTGGCCCTGCGCGACCTGTGAACGTCCTGTCCTGGCTGTTCGACGCCCAGCTCGTCGTGGCGGGCCACCCGGTGCTGTGGCGCGAGGTGGTCGGCAACCTGTTCGGCCTGGCGTCGGCGCTCGGCGGCCTGCGCCGGCGGGTGTGGGCGTGGCCGGTCGGCATCGTCGGGAACGTGCTGCTGTTCACGGTGTTCCTCGGCGGGGTGTTCCACACGCCGCAGGACCGCGACCTGTACGGGCAGGCGGGCCGCCAGGTGTTCTTTGTGGCCGTGGCGGTCTACGGCTGGGTGCGCTGGTCGCAGGCGCGCCGGGCGGCGGACGCGGCCGGGGACGCCGACGCGCCGGCGGTGGTGCCCCGGTGGGCGGGCCGCTCGGGGTGGGTGCAGATCGGCGTCGTCGGCGTGGTCGGGACCGTGGTGTGCGCGGTCGTGTTCGACGCGCTCGGGTCGTGGGGGCCGTGGGCGGACGCGTGGATCTTCGTCGGCTCGCTGCTCGCGACGTACGGCATGGCCCGCGGCTGGATCGAGTTCTGGTTGATCTGGATCGCGGTGGACGCGGTGGGCGTGCCGCTGCTGCTGTCGGCGGGCTACTACCCGTCCGCGGTGCTGTACCTCGTGTACGCGGGCGTGGTGGTGTCGGGGTTCGTCGTCTGGTGGCGCGCCCGCGACCGGGCGGAGCCGCAGCAGGTCACGGCGGGTGCCGGGGTGTCCGGCTGAGCGGCGCCGCGGTGTCCGGCGGGCGGGCGGCGCGGCGGGCCCGCGCCGCCGACCGTCTACCCTGGCGGGCGTGAAGACGTTCGACACGCTGTTCGCGGAGCTCACCGACAAGGCGACCACCCGGCCCGAGGGCTCGGGCACCGTGCGGGAGCTGGACGCCGGGGTCCATGCGATCGGCAAGAAGATCGTCGAGGAGGCGGCCGAGGTCTGGATGGCCGCGGAGCACGAGGGGGACGTCCGCACCGCCGAGGAGATCTCCCAGCTCCTGTACCACCTGCAGGTGCTCATGGTCGCGAAGGGGCTCACCCTCGACGACGTGTACGCCCACCTCTGAACCGCCCCCACGCCCCGAAGGAACCCCCGTGCTGAGGATCGCCGTCCCCAACAAGGGCTCGCTCGCCGAGCCCGCCGCCGAGATGCTCCGCGAGGCGGGCTACCGCCAGCGCCGCGACTCGCGCGAGCTCGTCCTGCCCGACGCCGACAACGACGTCGAGTTCTTCTTCCTGCGCCCCCGCGACATCGCGGTGTACGTCGGGACCGGCACCGTCGACGTCGGCATCACCGGCCGCGACCTGCTCCTGGACTCCGGCTCGCCGGCCACCGAGCACCTGCGGCTCGGGTTCGCCCGGTCGACGTTCCGGTTCGCCACGCAGGCCGGCACGATGAACGACGTCCGCGAGGTCGCCGGCCGGCGCGTCGCGACGTCCTACCCCGTGCTCGTCGGGGAGTACCTGCGGTCCCACGACGTCGAGCCGGCCGAGATCGTCCGCCTGGACGGCGCGGTGGAGACCGCGATCCGCCTGGGCGTGGCCGACGTGATCGCCGACGTGGTGGAGACGGGCACGACCCTGCGGGCCGCCGGCCTCGACGTGTTCGGCGAGCCGATCCTGCGCTCGGAGGCCGTGCTGGTGCGCCGGGCGGACGGCACGGAGCCGGCCGGCCTGGACGTGCTCACGCGCCGGCTGCAGGGCGTGCTGACCGCCCGCGAGTACGTGCTGATGGACTACGACGTGCCGACGGCGCTCGTCGAGCAGGCCGTCGCGATCACCCCGGGCCTCGAGTCGCCGACGGTGTCGCCGCTGCACAACCGCGACTGGTCCGCGGTCCGGGCGATGGTGCGCCGCGCCGAGACCAACCGGGTGATGGACGCGCTCTACGAGGTGGGGGCCCGCGCGATCCTCGTCACGTCGATCCACGCCTGCCGGCTCTGACGGGGTCGGGGGCCGTGACGGAGCCGGGGCGGGCCGCGCGGGACGGCGACGGCGGGCGCCGGCCGGCGCTCGACGACGTGTTCCGCCCGCGGGCCGCGCGCCTCGTCACCGGCACGCTCGCGGTGGTGGTCGGGATCGCGACGGCGCTGCTGATCGTGCTGCTGTCCAGCACGGGGATCGAGGGCTGGTCCGCGGCGGACCTGGCGGGCATCGGCCTGGTGGGGCTCGCGATCGTGGGCTTCCTGTGGCGCCAGGCCACCGTGTCCGCCACCCCGACGCCGGAGGGCCTGCGGGTGCGGAACCTCGGCGGCACGCGGACCGTCGCGTGGGCCGAGATCGTGTGGGTCCGGTTCGGCGAGGGCCGGCCGTGGGTGCAGCTGGACCTCGCGGACGGTGACACGCTCGCGGTCATGGGCGTGCAGCGCTCGGACGGCGAGCGGGCGCGACGTGAGGCCCGCCGCCTGGCGACGCTCGTGGCGGCGCGGACCCGGACCGACCGGGACGACTGAGCCGGGTCAGCCCGCCGCGCCGCGCGCGAGCCCCGCGGCGTGCACGCCGGCCGCCGCGGCGGCGAGGAACGCCGCCGGGTCCTGCGCGAGGCCGCGGCCCATCGTCGACAGCCGCACGGGGGAGCCGCCGAGCGCGGTGAGCAGGTCCTCGCCCGCCGCGACCTCGACCAGCCGGTGCCGGCCTGCGAGCGCACGCGCCTGCTGCGCGACGCGCCGCCCGACGGCGGCC
>JAEWGQ010000416.1 GCA_023388235.1 Actinomycetes bacterium
CTGGCCATCGGCTGCGGGTCGCTGTTCTTCTCCCACGTCAACGACGCCGGCTTCTGGCTGGTGAAGGAGTACTTCGGGCTGACCGTCGGGCAGACCATCAAGAGCTGGTCGGTGATGGAGACCATCATCTCGGTGGTCGGTTTCCTCGGCGTCCTGCTGCTCGACGTCTTCATCTAGCGGGTCAGGGAGCCTCGACGCCGGAGATGCGGAACTTGTGCACCTCGGCGCCGAGGATGTCCGTCACCTGCTCGGCCTCCGGGCCGGAGCCCCGGAACGCCAGCAACTGCTCGTCGGACTCCCACCGCTCGTAGACGTTGATCCGGCCCGGCTCGACCAGGTCGGCGCTGACCGCGAAGTCCACGCAGCCGGGCGCGGCGCGGGCCGCGCGGACGGCGGCGGTGCGCGCGGCGGTGAACTCCGCGGGCGGCACGCCGTACAGGTCGGCGGCCACCTCGGTCAGGTCCGGCACCGGGTCTCCTCTCCGTCGCGCCCACTGTGCCGGACGCCACCGCGCGCGGCCACACCGCCCCGGCCTGCGCACCGATAGCCTCGGCGCGGACCTCGCGGGAAGGGCGGTGCGCTGTGCCGGGCGGATTCGAGATCGGCCACGACGGGCCGACGGCGGTGGTCGTCGGCGTCGACGGGTCGGACCCGTCGATGCGGGCGGCGGCCTACGCGGCGGGCGTGTGCCGGCGCCAGCGCAGCCGGCTGGTCGCGGTGTACGTCCGCGAACCGGCGGGCGGACTCTCCTCGCTGATGGACAGCACGGGCCAGAGCAGCGCCGCAGCGGTCCTGCATCAGGACGACACCGAGCGGCTGCTGCGCGAGCAGCTCGCCGTCGTGACGTCCGAGGGGATCCGGGCCGAGCTGCTGGTCCGCAGCGGCGACCCGTACCAGGTGCTGTCGTCGGTCGCGCACGAGATGCGCGCGGACTCCGTCGTCGTGGGCTCGTCGGCCAGCATCGGCCACCGCATCGCGGGCTCGCTGGCCGTGCGCCTGGTGCGCAACGCGCGGTGGCCGGTGACCGTCGTCCCCTGAGGTCAGCCGGCGGCGCGCAGCAGGCCGGACTCCCACGCCACGGCGGTGTCGAGCGTGACGTACCCCCGGTCGGCGAAGAACACCGTGACCCGGTCCTCCTCCACGACCGACACCTGCCCGGCGCCGAACTCCGCGTGCTCGACCGCCTGCCCGGGCCGCAGCGGCGCGTCCTCGACCTCCACGGACGTCCCCGCGTCGCAGGAGTCGCACGCCCCGCACGGACGCGGGTGCCGCTCCCCCAGCAGCTCCAGGAGCAGGCGCCGGCGGCAGTCCGTGGTGTCGGCGTACGTGCGGACCACCTCGACGCGGGACCGCTCGACGGTGCGCCGCTCCTCCTCCCGCTCGCCGGCGACCCGGGCGGCCTGCGCCGCCGTCACGCCGGTCGGTCGGAGGGCGCCGTCCTCGCCGCGCTCGAGCGCACCGGTGTCGAGCAGCACGCCCAGCGCCCGGGACACCGTCCGCGCGGCGAGCCCCGAGGCGGAGACGACGGCCGCCTGGTCGACCGCGCCGCCGCGCACGGCGTCGAGCACGGCGGACAGGGTGGCCCGCCGGGGCACGCCGCCGGAGCGCAGGTACTGGTTGAGCCCGAAGTCGTCCGGCCGCGCCACGAGCACCGCCCGCGCGGGCTCGCCGTCCCGCCCCGCGCGCCCGACCTCCTGGTAGTAGGCGTCCAGCGAGGTGGGCGGCCCGGCGTGCACGACGAACCGGACGTCCGCGCGGTCGACGCCCATCCCGAAGGCGCTGGTCGCCACGACCAGGTCGTGCCGGCCCTCGAGGAACGCGCGCTCGACCTCGGCGCGCCCGGCGGCGGGCAGGCCCGCGTGGTACCCGAGCGCCGGTCGCCCGGCGGCCTCGAGCGCGGCCGCCAGCTCCGCCACGTGCGCCCGGGTCCGCGCGTAGACCAGCCCCGCGCCGTCCAGGCCCGTGACCAGCTCGACCACGCGGTCGTCCCGCTCCCGGGGCGTCGCCGCGTGGTGCGCCCCGAGCCAGATGTTCGGCCGGTCCGCGTCGTGCACGAGCACGCGGGCGTCGGTCATCCCGAGCCGCTCCACGACCTCCTCGCGCACCTGCGGGGAGGCCGTCGCGGTGAGCGCGAGCACCCGCGGCCGGCCCAGCCGCTGCACCGTCGCCGCCACGTGCCGGTAGTCGGGGCGGAAGTCGTGCCCCCACTCGCTGACGCAGTGCGCCTCGTCGACCACGACCAGCCCCACCGGGGCGCGGTCCAGCGCCTCGGCCACCGGCCGGCGCGCGAGCTGCTCCGGGCCGAGCACCAGCACGTCGAGCCCACCGTCCGCCGCGCGCCGCAGCGCGTCCGCCTGCGCGCGGCCACCCGTCGCGGAGCTCACGGCCTCCGCGCGCAGCCCCGCCTCGCGCAGCCCGGCGACCTGGTCGCGCTGCAGCGCGAGCAGCGGCGAGACCACGACGGTCAGGCGGCCGCCGAGCAGCGTCGCGATCGCGTACACGGCGGTCTTGCCGGCACCGGAGCGCGCGACGAGGAGCGTGTCGCGGTCCCGCAGGCCGTCCAGCGCGTCCCGCTGCGCCTCGCGCAGGGTGGCGTCCGGGCCGAGCACCCGGCGGACGGCGTCGTCCAGCGCCGGCGGGACGGTGCCCGCCGGGTCGTGCGCCGCCACCCTCAGCGTCCGGAGCGGTTGAGCGTCACGAAGAACGCCAGCCCGCTGCACGCGATGCCGGCGGTGAAGATCGCGATCGACTCCCGGTCCGCGCCCACGCCCATGATCCACAGCCCCGCGAGGAACAGCGCCAGGCACACCACGAACAGCAGGACGCGGCCCGGCGCGGGCGGCGGCGGCTGCTCCTGGGTGACGCGGGCGCGCTCCAGCTCGTCGGCTCGGGTCTCGGACACGGATCCTCCTGGGGGGTGGCGCTCAGCGGCGGGGCTGGCTGGGGTTGGTGGGGACGCCGTGGGACGGCGGGTTCAGGGCGGGGCCCGACGTCTGCGGGGAGACCGCGCTGCCCGCCGACGGCGCCGGGGCGGCCTCGGCGGCCGGGGCCGTCGCGTCGCCGCCCGAGGGGCGCTGCCCCTCGGCCAGGTCGAGCAGGCGGTGGTCCAGGATCTGCAGGACGGCCGGGCGGTTCGCGTGCGCCTCCTCGTAGCGGCGCAGCACGTCCAGGTCCTCGGCCTCCAGGCTGCGGATGCGGTGCCCGAGCGAGCCGACCGGCAGGTGGTCGTAGTCGGGCACGGGCAGCTCGTCGCGGGTCACCTCGTCGTCGCTCATGCGGGGGCCTCCTCCGGGGCTGTCGGGACCTCCGACGCTAGGCGGGCCCCCGGGGCGCTGCCACCGGAGCGGACCGCGGCGCGGTGCGGCGGCGGCGCCCGGGGCGTTCCGGGCGCGCGCGCAGCGGCCGGAGGCGGAGCGGCGGCTACGATGCCGCCCTTGTGAGCCGCCTCGCCGAGACCGTCGCCCCCGCCCGGCTGGGCCGGCCCTTCCGGTGGCTGCTCGCGTCGTCGTGGGTGAGCAACCTGGGCGACGGGATCGCGCTGGCGGCCGGCCCCCTGCTGGTCGCGTCCCGCACGTCCGACGCCCGCCTGGTCGCGCTCGGCGCCACCCTGCAGTGGCTGCCTCCCCTGCTGTTCGGCCTGCTCGCCGGCGCGCTCGCCGACCGCTGGGACCGCCGCCGGATCGTGGTGGCCGTGAACGCCGCCCGCGTCGTCGTGCTCGCCGGGCTCGCCGCCACCCTCGCCACCGGGCACGCGACCATCGGCGTGGTGCTCGCGGCGCTGTTCCTGCTCGGGACGGCCGAGATCTTCGCCGACAACGCCGCCCAGACCTTCCTGCCGATGCTCGTGGCGCGCGACGACCTGGCGGTCGCGAACGCCCGGCTGCAGACCGGCTTCATCACCGTGAACCAGCTCGCCGGCCCGCCGCTCGGCGCCGCGCTGTTCGCGGCCGGCGCGGTGTGGCCCGTCGTCGGCCAGGCCCTGCTGGTCGGCGCCGCGGTGCTGCTCGTCGCGCGGATCACGCTGCCGCCGGTGCCGCGCGACCCCGCCGCGCCCCGCCGGCACCTGGGCCGGGACATCGCCGAGGGGCTGGCGTGGACGTGGCGGCACCCGGCCGTCCGCACGCTGGTCGCCACGATCTTCACGTTCAACATCACCTTCGGCGCCGCCTGGTCCGTGCTGGTGCTGTACGCGACCCAGCGGCTCGGGCTCGGGTCCGTCGGGTTCGGGCTGCTCACGACGGTCAGCGCCGTCGGCGGCCTCGCGGGCACCGCGGCGTACGGCTGGATCACGCGGCGGGTGTCCCTCGGGAACCTCATGCGGATCGGCCTGGTCGTCGAGACCCTGACCCACCTGGGCCTCGCGCTGACGCGGCAGCCGGCCGTGGCGCTCGCGATCTTCTTCGTGTTCGGCGCGCACGCCTTCATCTGGGGCACCACGTCGGTGACGGTCCGGCAGCGCGCCGTGCCGACCGCCCTGCAGGGCCGGGTCGGGGCGGTCAACACGGTCGGCGTCTTCGGCGGCCTCGTGCTCGGCTCGGGGCTCGGGGGCGTGCTCGCCGAGCACGCCGGCGTCACCGCGCCGTTCTGGTTCGCCGGCGCGGGCTCGGCGGTGTTCGTCGTCCTGATCTGGCGCCAGCTCCGCCACGTCGCCCACGCCGACGAG
>JAEWGQ010000427.1 GCA_023388235.1 Actinomycetes bacterium
CGCCCGTCCCGCCCGTCCCGCCCCGCCCGGGGCGCGTCGCGGCACGTGCGGCCGGTCGCCGCCCGGTCGCGGTGCCCCGCGGGTCCGCCCGGCCCCCGGTCGCTGACCTGTCCGGGACCCTCGGCCCTGGTGCGCGGGCGCGGGGCGCGGGAAGGTGGAGGGGACGCACGGCACGGGAGGTGCGACATGGGTGACACGGTGGTCGTCGGCTACGACACGTCGGCGGAGTCCGCGTCGGCGGTCCGGTGGGCAGCGGTCGAGGCCGCCCGGCGCGGCTGGACCCTCGAGGTGGTCCACGTCTGGGGCTTCGCCGGGCAGGAGGGCGGCGGCGCGGGCGGGTCCTGGCTCGGCCGTCAGGTCCTGGCGCAGGTGCAGGAGGTCGCGGACGAGGGCGCGTCCCTCGCGCGGGCCGCCGCGCCGGGCGTGCACGCGGAGGGGGTCGTGCTGCACGGGCCCCCGGGCGCGGTGCTCGTCGAGCGGGCCCAGGACGCGCGCGCCGTCGTGCTGGGCCGGCACGGCTCGGGTCGCGTGCGCGGCACCCTCGTCGGGTCCGTGGCCTCGGGCGTGCTGCACCACGCGACGTGCCCGGTCGTGGTGATCCCCGAGGACTCGCACCGCGCGGCGGCGGGCGAGCCGGTCGTCGTCGGGTTCGACGGCTCCCCGCAGGGGTACGGCGCGCTGGAGGCCGCGTGCGAGCACGCCGCCCTGCACGGTGCGGACGTGGTGGCGCTGACGGGCTGGACCGTGACGGCGGACGTCGCGAGCACCGGCTACTGGGCCCTGGCGTACCCGCGGCAGTCGCCCGGCGAGGTGGCGCTCGCCGAGGCGGAGCGGGTGGTCGAGCGGGCGCGGTCGTGGTCGTCGTCCCGCCACGACGTGACGGTGACCTGCGACGTCGCCGAGGGGCGCGCATCCGACGTGCTGGTCCGCCGGTCGCGGCACGCGCGGCTCGTGGTCGTGGGGACGCGCGGCCGCGGGGGGTTCACCAGCCTGGTGCTCGGGTCGACGAGCCGCGCCGTGGTGCAGCGGGCGCACTGCCCGGTGCTCGTCACGCGCGGGGCCCGGCCGCCGGCCGCCGACGTCGAGGGGCGCGGGGTGGCGGGCTGAGCCCTGGGTCCTGGCACCCAGCGGTCCAGGCCGGTCCCAGCGGACGCTCAGATCCGCCGCGACCCGGTCGATGACTAGGGCAAGTACCCGGCGCACCCGCCGGGACGGGGCACGAACAGGGACGGATGCCATGGACGGCACGCAGCCCCCGGGCGCGGACGTCGCCCGGTACATCGACCGGCTGTCCCAGCAGGCGGCCACGATCGTGCGCCAGGCCTCACGCATCGTGCTGCTCGAGACCGCGATCGAGGCCGCCCCCATCGGCATCGGGCTCGTCACCCCCGACGGCCGGACCCCGATGACCAACGCGACCCTGCGCCGCATGCTCGGCTACTCCGAGGAGGAGTTCGCGCGGCTGCCGTTCTCGGCGTACACGGCGCCGGAGGACGTCGCGGAGAACGACCGGCTGTTCCAGGAGACCATCGCCGGCCTGCGGGACCGGTTCGCGATGGAGAAGCGGTTCATCCGCAAGGACGGCTCGATCCTCTGGGTGGACCTCACCGTCTCGCTGCTGCGCGACGTCGCCGGGCGGCCCGAGTACGTGATCGGGATGACGCAGGACATCACCGAGAGCAAGCGCCTCGCCGACGAGCTGCGCGCCGCGGAGCTGCACTACCGCCTGATCGTGGAGCACGTGCCGGCGGTCGTGTACATCGCCGAGCCCGGACCGCAGGGCCGGTTCGAGTACGTCAGCCCCCGCCTCGAGTGGATGCTCGGGTACAGCCCGCAGGAGTGGCTGGACGACCCCGACCTGTGGACGCAGGCCATGCACCCCGAGGACCGCGAGACCCTGCGCCGCCACGAGGACCTCGTGCCGCAGGCCGCGGAGGGCGACATGTTCCCGTCCACGACGTACCGCCTGCGGCACCGCGACGGCTACGACGTGTGGGTGCGCGACGACGCCGTGCTGCGCTACGACCGCGACGGGCGGCCGCGGCTGCACGGCGTGCTGGTGGACGTCACGCAGGAGAAGTCGCTCGAGGAGCGGCTCGCGCACATGGTCGACCACGACGCGCTGACCGGGCTGGTGAACCGGGCGCACTTCCACCGGCTCGTGGACACGGCGCTCGCGGCCCGCCCGCCCGCCGACGAGCCGGGGTCCGCGGAGACCGCGGGCAGCGTCGCGGTGATGTACGTCGACCTCGACGAGTTCAAGGCCGTGAACGACGGCTTCGGGCACGCGGTGGGGGACCGGGTGCTGGTGGCGGTCGCGGAGCGGCTGCGCGCCCTCGCCCCGGCCGGGAGCGCCGTCGCGCGCCTCGGCGGCGACGAGTTCGCCCTGCTGCTCTCCGGGCAGCGCGACGCCGCCACCGCGGCCGCCGGCGTCGCGGCCGCGCTCGGCGAGGTCACGGTCGACGTCGCCGGCGAGACGGCGCGGGTGCGCGCCAGCGTCGGGGTCGCCGTCGCGAACCGGTGGCACACCACCGAGCTGCTGCTGCACGACGCCGACCAGGCGATGTACCAGGCCAAGCACGGCCCGGACCGGCACGACGGCGCGCCGGGGCACGGCGGGGCCGACGGGCGGCGCGTGCCGCGGGCCTGACCGCTCAGGCCGTGGCGGGCACCCGCGCCAGCATCGCGAGCACCACCGCGGCGGACCGCTCGGCCGCGTCGTCCACGTGCGTGCGGAAGTCGTCCGCCCCGGCCGGGCCGCACAGGTCGGAGATGCCGCGCACGGCCAGGAACGGCACGCCGTGCACGTGCGCCACCTGCGCGAGCGCGGTGGTCTCCATGTCGGTCGACAGGCCGCCGGGGAACTGCTCCCGCACCGGCCCCACGAGCGCGGCGTCGACGAACGCGTCCGAGGACAGCATCTGCCCGGCGCGCACCGTGAGGTCGCCGGCGTCGGCGCCGAGGGCCGCCCCGCGCAGGGCCGTGTCACCCCGGTACACCGGCGGCATGCCCGGGACCTGCCCGAGCGCGTAGCCGAAGGCCCGCGCGTCGGCGTTCGTGTACACGTGCTCGGTCCCGACCACGACGTCGCCGACGTGCACACCCGCCTGCACGCCGCCCGCCGACCCGGCGCTGACCAGCGCGGCCGGAGCCCGCCCGCCCCGCGCCGCGGCGACGAGGACGAGCGCGGCCGACGCGGCGGACGCGGCGTTCACCAGGCCGATGCCGCTGCGCACCAGGAGCACCGTGCGGGCACCGACGGTGAGCACGTGGTGCTCCGCCCCGCCCACGGTCGCCGGGTCGCCGACGGCGTCGGCCCGCTCCAGGAACGGCGCGGCCTCGTCCGGCATCGCGACGCCGACGACGACGTCCACCGCGGCGAGGGTGCCCGGCACGCTTCCGGCGCTCACGCGGTCACCTGGCTCCAGGCGGCGCGCTGCGCGAGGAACTCCCGCGCCGCGCCCTGCGCGCCCTCCAGCGTGTGGTTCGCGCCCCAGCCGCACTGCACCTCGTTCGCGGCGGGCACCTCCTGGGCCCGCGTGATGTCCTCGAGCGTGTCGGCCACCAGCTGCTGCACGTCCTCCTCGGCCCACTCGCCCTGCAGGATCAGGTAGAACCCGGTCTGGCAGCCCATCGGGGAGAAGTCGATGACCCGGTCGCTGTGGTTGCGCGAGTGCTCCGCGAACAGGTGCTCCAGCGAGTGCACGACCGGCATCTCCAGGTGCGCCACGTTCGGCTGCGCGAACCGGAGGTCGTACTTGCTGATGACGTCGCCCGCCGGGAGCACCTTGCGGTCCGCCAGCCGGATGTACGGGGCGGCGACGGTCCGGTGGTCGAGGTTGAACGACTCGACGTTCATGCGGGGCTGGTTCACGGCGGTCCTCGGGTTCGCTCGGCGGGGTGCTGCTGGGCCCATTGTGCAGCGGCGGGCCGGTGGCGGGTATTCCGTGGCCGGTTGCGGGCGACGGTGTCGGGGCCCGCCGCTAGGGTCGTCGCCGTGCCCGCCTCCGTGATCGCCGCCCGCGGCCTCGTCAAGCGCTTCGGCGACCTCGCCGCGGTCGACGGCATCGACCTCGACGTCCCGCCGGGGGAGTCCTTCGGCCTGCTCGGGCCCAACGGCGCCGGCAAGTCGACCACCATGCGGATGATCGGCGCCGTCTCGTCGCGCACCGGGGGCGACCTGCGCGTCCTCGGCCTGGACCCCGACACCCACGGCCCGGAGATCCGCTCGCGGCTGGGCGTCGTGCCGCAGGAGGACAACCTCGACACCGAGCTGCGCGCCCGGGACAACCTCATCGTGTACGGCCGCTACTTCGGCCTGCCGCGGGCGGTGTGCGCCGAGCGCGCCGACCGGCTGCTGGCGTTCGCGCAGCTCGAGGACAAGGCGCGCGCCAAGGTCGACGACCTGTCCGGCGGCATGAAGCGGCGGCTGACGATCGCCCGGGCCCTGGTGAACGAGCCGCCCGTGCTGATGCTCGACGAGCCGACCACGGGCCTGGACCCGCAGGCCCGGCACGTGCTGTGGGACCGGCTGTTCCGGCTCAAGGAGCAGGGCACGACCCTCGTCCTCACCACGCACTACATGGACGAGGCGGAGCAGCTGTGCGACCGCCTCGTCGTCGTCGACCACGGCCGGATCATGGCCGAGGGCAGCCCGGCCGAGCTCATCCGCGCGTACTCGTCCCGCGAGGTCGCCGAGCTCCGGTTCGGGTCCGACCGCAACGAGGCCGCGGCCCGCGAGCTCGCGGGGGTGGGCGACCGCCTCGAGGTGCTGCCGGACCGGGTGCTCGTGTACGCGGCCGACGGCGAGGCGGTGCTCGACCACGTCGTGCGCGCCGGGATGCGGCCCACCACCAGCCTGGTGCGGCGCTCCAGCCTGGAGGACGTGTTCCTCCGGCTCACCGGGCGGAGCCTGATCGAGTGAGCGCGGCCCCCGACGTCCAGGACCCCGCCGCGCTCGCGCGCGCCGCCGCCCGCCGGCCCCGGCGGTTCGGCGCGCTGTACGTCGCCGAGTACCGGCTGCGGTCCGCGAGGGCCTACGGCTGGACCATCGTCGTGTCCAGCGTCGGCGGGCCCCTGCTGTACCTGCTCGGGCTCGGCGGCGGGCTGCAGACGTTCGTCGGGGACCTCGGCACGGGCGCCGACGGCCGGCCCGTCGAGTACGTCCTGTTCGTCGCGCCCGCGCTGCTCGTGGCCGCCGCCGTCTCCATCGCCACCGAGGAGTTCACCTACACGGTGATGGAGGGGTTCAAGTGGCGGCGCACGTTCTGGGCCGTGAACGCCACGCCCGTCGAACCGGGGCAGGTCGCCGGCGGGCTGGCCCTCGCGGTCGGCGCCCGGATGCTCGTCACGTCCGCGGCGTACTACGCCATCACCGCCGCGTTCGGGGCGGTCGGCGACCCGCTCCGCGCGGCGCTGCTGCCGCTGATCGGCCTGCTCGCCGGGATGGCGTTCGGCCTGCCGCTGCTCGCCTACGCCGCGTCGCTGACCGAGGACACGGGGCAGTTCTCCGTCGTGCAGCGGTTCGTGTTCACCCCGATGTTCCTGTTCTCCGGCACGTTCTACCCGCTGGACACCCTGCCGGGCTGGCTGCACTGGATCGGCTGGATCTCCCCGGTGTGGCACGGCACGGAGCTGGGGCGGGCGGTCTCCTACGGTGCCCCGATCGGCGTCCCGGCGGCCGTCGGGCACGTGGCCTTCCTGCTGGCGCTCGCCGCCGCGGGCTGGTGGGTGGCCCGGCGCCGGTTCGAGCGGAGGCTGCGGTGACCGAGGACCTGCGCGAGACCGAGCTGCTGCCCGTGCGCCGGCCGCCGACCGGCCTGCGGCGGGTGCCCGCCGTGCGCGCGCTGTACTCCGGGAACGCCCGGGTCGTCGTGCAGCGCGGGCTGCTCGCCACGAAGAGCACCAACTGGGTCGTCGTCGTGTCCGGGTTCTTCGAGCCGGTGTTCTTCCTGCTCGCGATGGGCGTCGGCCTGGGCACCCACATCGGCGACGTCGAGCTCCCCGGCGGCAGGTCCGTGCCGTACGCCGCGTACATCGCGCCCGCGCTGCTCGCGGTGTCCGCGATGAACGGCGCGGTCTACGACTCGACGTGGAACGTGTTCTTCAAGATGCACTTCGGCAAGCTGTACGACGCGATGCTCTCCACGTCGCTCGGGCCGCTCGACGTCGCGCTCGGGGAGATCTGCTACGCCCTGCTGCGCGGGCTGGTGTACGCCGCCGGGTTCCTCACCGTCATGCAGGTGCTCGGGCTCAACCTCGCCTGGACCGCCGTGCTGTCGCTGCCCGCCGTGGTGCTGATCGCGTTCGGGTTCGCGAGCCTCGGGATGGCCGTCACCTCGTACATGTCGACGTTCCAGCAGATGGACTGGATCACGATCGTCATGCTGCCGATGTTCCTGCTGTCCGCGACGTTCTTCCCGATCAGCGTGTACCCCGAGCCGCTGCAGCTCGCGATCCAGGCCATGCCGCTGTGGCACGCCGTCGAGCTGATCCGCGGGCTCACGACCGGCGAGGTCGGGGCGGGCACCTGGCTGCACGTGGCGTACTTCGCGGGGATGATCGCGATCGGCCTGGTCGCCACCACGCGGCGGCTGCGCGCGCTGTTCCTGGGCTGAGTCCG
>JAEWGQ010000035.1 GCA_023388235.1 Actinomycetes bacterium
CGTGCCAGGCGCCCTCCGCGGCGAGCTGCCCGGCCTGCGCGGCGGCGAGGTGCCCGTCGCCGCCCGCGAGCGCCGCGGCGTCCGCGGGCGACACGGACCCGGGCTCGCAGGCCAGCGGGGTGACGTCGGCGCCCGCGGCCCACTCGCACAGCACGGTCGCGCCGGCGGGCAGCCCGGCGGCGACGACGCCGAGCGACGCGCGCTCGCCGGCGGCGGGGTGCACGGGCAGCCGCTGGTCGGCGGACGCGGCGTAGGGGTGGCCGATCCCGGCGGGTCGGTGGGTGAGGGTCGAGGTCATGGGAGGGCCTCCTCAGGCGGGGTCGAGCAGGCCGAGCTCGTCGGCGAGGATCAGGTACATGCCGTGCGACCACAGCAGCGGCTGGGCGACGGTCCCCCAGCGCTCCAGCCACTCGGGGCGGGACGCGGGGTGCAGCAGGTGGTCGGGCACCTGCTCGGGCATCTCGCCCGTGGCGGGGTCGGCGTGCGCGGCGACCCAGCGCAGGTGCGCCCACGCCTCGTCGGTGCGCCCGGCCGCGGCGTGGTTCCACCCGAGCAGGGCGGACAGCAGCAGCCACTGGCCGCCGCCGTAGAACACGTCCGCGCGGAACCGGTGCACCCCGCCGTCGACGTCGAGGTCCCGGGCCACCGCGTCCAGGGTGGCCTCGGCGAGCGGCGATCCCACGGGGACCAGCCCGAACGGGACGACGCAGGCCGCCAGCGAGGCGTCGACGGCGTCGGAGCCGCACCACTTGGCCAGGTGCCGCGCGGCCGGGTCGGCGGCGCGGCCGGTCGTCGTGCCGGCCGCGTCGACGAGCGCGGCGACCGCGGCGGCGACCTCCACCGCCCGCGCGGTGCGCTCCGCGTCGAGCAGCCCGGCCGACGCCGCGGCCAGCAGCCCCGCGCGGACGGCGGCGAGGGTCGAGGGGTGCCGCTGCTCGACGTGCTCCTCCCACCAGTCGTAGCAGGGGCGGTCCCACGTGGCGCACAGGTAGTCGACGGCGACCGCCGCCGCCTCCCGGTACGGGTCCAGGGGCCGGGCGTGCCGGTCCGCGTGCGTGACGAGCTGCCACAGCCACATGCCGTAGCCGTCGGTCTGGAAGTCCCACCACGGGTCCTGCCCGTCCGAGCCGTCCAGCCGGAACCGCGTCGGCAGCAGGTCGGTCAGGGGCACCTCCTCGCCCGCGGCGACCCGGGCGGCGATGGCGCCGACCTGCGCGCGCCGGGCGGTCAGCACGCCCGCGGCCCAGCCGTGGAACCGGTCGACCGAGGCGACGTGCCCCGCGCGGGACATGCCCTCGGCGGTGAACGCGCCGTCGCGCAGCCACGCGTACCCGCGGTACGCGCTGAACGTCGGCGACGCGGGGTACGCGCCGCCGGCGTCCTGGTGCCGGGCGATCACCTCGGCGCAGGTGCGGGCGAGGGCCCGCAGGTGGTCGGTCGACGGGGTGGACGGCGGGGCGGTGAGGGTCATCGATCAGGTCCCGGGGTGGTGGTGGGTGCCGGCGGGACACCTCGTGGGGCGTCCCGCCGGCGGGGTGGGTCTCAGCCGAGCAGCGCGTCCACGCGGGACGCGGCGTCCGCGAGCGCCTGCTCGACGGTCTTGCGGCCGGCCGCGGCGTTGGACAGCTCCTCGTTCACGGCGTCCTGCATCTCCTGCTGCGCGGCGGTGACCGGCGGCAGCGCGACGGACTCCAGCGCGTCGAGCACGGCCTGCCGGTTCGCCGGCGGGGTCTGCTCCAGGTACGGCGCGAGCGCGTCGGCGTCGTCCACCGGCGGGAGCTCCCAGGAGGACGCGACGCGGGTCTCGACGGCGGTGTCCGAGGCGGTGAGGTACTGCGCGAACGCCTGCGCCTCCGCCGGGACCTTCGAGGACGCGGCGACGGCGACGCCGTTGGTGAACAGCGCGGACGCGGGCTGCGCGTCACCCGGCTCGACGACGATGTCCCAGTCCAGGCCGTCGACCTCGGCGAGGCCGCCGAACATCCAGATGCCGGAGTGCCACATCGCGAGCTTCCCGGCCTTGAACAGGTCGGTGTCGAAGTCCGGGGTGCCCGCGCCGTCGGCCTCGGTCGGCATGACCGCGCCGGGCTTGGACACCAGCCACTGCGCGGCGCGGACGCCCTCGGGGCTGTTGAACGCGGTGGCCGAGCCGTCGGCGGTCAGGAACTCCCCGCCGGCCTGGGCGAGCGCCTTGTAGAACTCGTGGAACGACACGGGCTGGTAGTCGCCCCACACGCCGGCGGCCGGGTCGGTGAGCGCGGTGGCCGCGGCCTGCTCCTCCTGCCACGTCCAGCCGGCCGTCGGGTACTCCACGCCCGCCGCGTCGAACAGCGCCTTGTTGTAGTACAGGACGACGTTCGAGTACGACGACGGCAGGCCGTACTGGGTGCCGTCGAGCTGGAACGACTCGAGCAGGTTGGCCTGGTACGGCGCGGCGTCGACGTCCTCGAGCGGCAGCAGGCTGCCGGCCTCGGCGTACGACACGAAGTTCTCGTAGTTGAGGTCGACGACGTCGGCGACGGTCTGCCCGGCGAACGCGGTCTGCAGCTTGGTGAAGTAGTCCGCGTACGGGATGGTCTCCACCTGGACGTCGATGTCCGGGTGCTCGTCCTCGTAGGCCGCGACGATGGCGTCGAGGTCCTCCTCGTGGCCGTCGTTCGACGTGAAGTTCATGTAGCGGACGACCGTCGTGCCGTCCTCGCCGCCGCTGCCGGAGGTCGCGGACCCCTGCGCGCACCCGGCCATCACCACCGCCCCGGCGAGGGCGAGCGGGACGAGCGCGACCTTGCGCCCGGAGATGCTGGAGGCCATGGGAGCCTCTCCTTCCAATGTGGGGGTGGGGTGGTGCTACTTGAGGCCGGTGTGTGCCATGCCGGCGATGATGTGGCGCTGGGCCACGAGGTAGACGAGCGCGATCGGCAGGATCGAGACCACCGACCCGGCCATCACGACGTCCCACTGGGTGGTGAACTGCCCCTGGAGCGTGGCCAGGCCGAGCGGGAGCGTCATGAGCTCCGGCGACCGGATCACCACCAGCGGCCAGAGGAACGAGTTCCACGAGCCCATGAACGCGAACACCGCGAGGGTCGCGAGGGCCGGCCGCACGAGCGGCAGGATCACGGTCCCGAAGATCCGCAGGTGCCCGGCGCCGTCGAGCGTGGCGGCCTCGTCCAGCTCGCGCGGCACGCCCTCGACGGCCTGCCGGAGCAGGAAGATGCCGAACGCGGACGCGATCGTCGGGGCGAGCAGCGCGAAGTAGGTGTCGTTGAGCCGCAGCCGCGTCATCTGGATGAACAGCGGGACGACCAGGACCTGCAGCGGGATCATCAGCGTCGCCAGGTACGCGGCGAACACGACCGGCTTGGCCCGGAACTCCAGGCGGCCGAAGGCGTACGCGGCCATCGACGCGGTGACGAGCTGCGCCACCGTCGACACGATCGCGACGAGGAACGAGTTGACGATGATCCGCCAGATCGGCAGCGACGCCCCGAGCGTGCGGTAGGCGTCCAGCGTCGGGTCCTCGACCACGAGGGACGGGCCGCCGGACAGCGAGCCGCTCGGCGTGATCGACGTGACGACGGTCCACAGGAACGGGAACAGCATGACCCCGGCGCCGAGGGCGACGGCCAGGTACAGGCCGGCCCGGGCGAGCACGCGGCGCGGCGCGGGGCGCGGGCGGCGCACGGCGGGGGCCGCGGCCGGGGCGGTGAGCACGGCGGCGTCAGGCATGGGTCACCCACTTCCGCTGGCCGCGCATCTGCACGGCGGTGACGAGGAGGATCAGGGCGAAGAGGATCCAGGACAGCGCCGAGGCCTCCCCGGCCCGGCCGTACCGGAACGTCAGGTCGTAGATCTGGCCGACGACCACCTGGCTCGCCCCGGACGGGCCGCCGCCGGTCATGACGAACACCTGGTCGAAGACCTGGAACCCGTTGATCAGCGAGATGACGACGACGAAGAACGTGGACGGCGACAGCAGCGGGAACGTGATGCGCCAGAACCGCTGCCACGCGTTCGCCCCGTCGACCCGGGCGGCCTCGAGCACGTCGCCCGGGATGGCCTGCAGCCCGGCGAGCAGGATGACCATGACGAAGCCGAGGTCCTTCCACGCGGAGGCGAGGACCACCGAGGGCATCGCCCACTGCGGGTCGGTCCACCAGCCGGGCGGCGTCAGGTCCGTGCCGAGCAGCCCGTTCAGGGCGTCGAGCACCGGGGTCAGCAGGTGGTTCACCAGGCCGTCCGCGGGGTTGAGCAGCCACTGCCACACCAGGGCGACGACCACCCAGGACGTGACGACGGGCAGGAAGTAGGCCGCGCGGAAGAACGCCCGGCCGCGCAGCGCCCGGTTGAGCAGCACGGCGAGCCCGAGACCGCCGGCGTAGACCAGCGGCAGGTACCCGGCGATGTAGCCGAGCGTGTGGCCGAGGACCTTCCAGGTGCTCGCGGAGGTCAGCAGGTCCGCGTAGTTGCCCAGGCCCACCCACTCCATCGGGGAGATGAGGTTCCAGGAGTGCAGGCTGACCCACAGGGACGACACCATCGGCGCGAGCGTGAAGACGGCGAGCGGGAGGGCGCTGGGCAGCAGGAAGACCAGCACCCAGAGGCGGTTGCGCCGGCGCCGGCGGCGGGCGGTCCCGCCGTCGGAGGCGCTCACGGGCCGGCGGGGCGGGGCGGCGGGCGCGGGGCGGGCGGCCTCGCGGGCGGCGGTGGCGGGTCCGGTGGTCACGAGGACGCCTCCTGCAGCCGGGCCAGCACGAGCCGGCCCTGGTCCCCCGACGCCCCGCTCACGTCGAACGGGGTGGACAGCACGAGGGTCGCGGCGCCGAGCGCCCACTTGTCCTCGGCCCACGGCTCGACCACGAACGGCAGCGACCGGCGCGACGGCAGCAGGTGCGCGCGGAACACCGGCTCGAAGCCCCGCTCCCAGTGCGGCCACGCGCCGATGCCCTCGCCGAGCAGCACGACGACCTCGGGGTCCAGCACGTGCACGACGCCGGCGAGCGTCCGCGCGAGCAGCGCGCCGGCCTCGCGGTAGACCTCCTGCGCGCCGGGGTCGCCGGCGTCGGCCGCGGCGGCCAGCTCCGCGACGGTCCCGTCGGGCCCGAGCACGCCGCGCTCCACCGCCCGGGTGCGCAGGCCGGCGTCGCCCACCAGCGCCTCCAGGCACGCGCGGTTCCCGCACTCGCAGACCGGGCCGTCGTCGGCGACCGGGAAGTGGCCGATCTCGCCCGCGCCGCCGGCGGCCCCGCGGCAGATCGCCCCGTCGACCACCAGGCCGCAGCCGATGCCGCGCCCGATCGTCAGCACGAGGAAGGTCCGGTGCCCGCGGCCGGTGCCGTACAGGCGCTCGGCGACGGCGAGCGTGTTCACGTCGTTCTCGACCAGCACCGGCACGCCGAGCGCGTGCCGCAGCGCCGCGCCGACGGGGACGGCCGTCCAGCCGAGCGTCGGCGCGGTGACGACGCCGGAGTCCTGGGCGTCGACCGACCCGGGCAGCCCGATGCCGACGCCGAGCACGGGCCCGTCCTCGGCCGCGACGACCTCCCGGAGCACGTGGCCGAGGGCGTCCAGCGCGTCGGGGCGCGCCGGGTCGAACGGGTACGTCGCCTGGCCGCGGACCTCGCCGTCGAACCCCACGGACACGACGGCGACGTGGTCGTTCGTGACCTTGGCGCCGATGGCGCGGGCCTGCACGCCGCTGAGCCCGAGCAGCCGCGCCGGGCGGCCGCCCTGGCTCGGGGCCGTGTCGAGCTCGACCACCAGGCCGCGCTCGACGAGCTCGCGGGTGACCTGGGTGATGGTCGCCGGGCTCACCCCGAGCAGGCGGGCGATCTCGGCCCGGCCGAGCGGACCCCGCGTGCCCAGCAGGGCGAGCGCTGCCGCCGGGACCTGTTCGCCCCGCGCCGTCACGGACACCTGGAACTCCTTCGTTCACGACTACCTTTAGTTCCAAATTAAGGGATCGGCGGTGTGCGCGTCAAGCCCGCCCCGGCGGACGCGACCACACGCGCAAGAACTCTTTCGCAAGACCTCTTGCGCAACGGTCGTTGCGCTTCTACGCTCGTGCCATGACCACGGACGACACGTCGCCGGCCCCGCGCGGACCGCTGCGCATCACCGACCCGGAGCGCATGCGCGCCCTGGCGCACCCCGTCCGGATGGACCTGCTCGCCTACCTCGACGACGTCGGGGAGGCCACCGCCACCGAGTGCGCCGCCCACCTGCGGCAGACCGTGGCCAACTGCTCGTTCCACCTGCGGACCCTGGCGAAGGCCGGCCTGATCGAGCCCGCCGAGCCGCGCGGCCGCGAGCGCCCCTGGCGGACGGCCTCGCGCTCCCGGTCGTTCACCGCCGACCCGCTCGACCCGGCCTCCCGCCGCGCGGTGCTGGAGCTGGGCGAGGTCTCCGCCCGGCGCGAGATGGAGCGGTACATCGACCACCTGCGCCGCACCGACGCGAGCGAGGCCGTCGACCCGGGCCGGATCCCGCTGACCCAGATGTCGGCGCACGCGTTCTGGGCCACGCCCGAGGAGGCGGCGGAGGTCATCGACGTGCTCAACGCCCTCAGCGACCGGTTCACCGGCCGCGCCGACGACCCCGCGCTCCGGCCGGCGGGGTCCCGGCTCATGCGGCTGTTCACCGCCATCAACCCCGACCTCGACCACGAGCCCACCCCGGCGGCGCCGCCGCAGCAGGAGGACTGACATGACCACCGTGACGTTCGACGTCTCCTACGGCACCCGCGCCGTCCCGCTCCGCCTGCCCTACCTGTCGGTGCGCCGCCGCCGGGCCGCCGCCGCCCGGCGCGCCCTGCCGTCGGGGGCGACCGCCACCGCCCGCACGGCCGCGCTCGCCGTCGCCGCCCGCGAGGCCGCGCTGGACCGGGCGCTCGCGCTGCGCGCCGGCGCCGGGGTCTGACCGCCGGGCCGGTCTAGCCGGCGACGTCCTCCCACGGCGCCGGGCGACCCAGCAGGTACCCCTGGCCGTACCCGACGCCCAGGGCGAGCAGCGTCTCGCGCTCCCCCGCGGTCTCGACGCCCTCCGCCACCAGGGAGGACCCGAGGGCGCCGGCGAAGTCGACCACCGCCCGCACGAGCGCCTGCCGGACCGGGTCGGTGTCGACGTCCCGGACGAGGGCCAGGTCGAGCTTGATGGTGCTGGGCCGCAGCTGCAGCACGTGCCGCAGGCTGGAGAACCCGGCGCCCGCGTCGTCCACCGACACGTGCAGGCCGGCCGCCTTGAGCCGCTCGGTCACCGCCACCAGCGCGCCGTAGTCGTGCACCGGCGTGTGCTCGGTGACCTCGACCCCGACGGCCGCCGCGTGCGGCAGCAGCATCTCGGCGCTGCGCGGGTCCAGCAGCGCCTCGGCCGACAGGTTCACCGCCAGCCGCACCCCCGGCGGCAGGTCCGGCACCCGGGTCAGGGCGCGCGCCGCGGCCAGCAGCTCGAGGTCCACGCCGATCCCCGCGGCCGTCGCCGCCGCGAACGCGTGCGCCGGCGTGGGGAACCGCGCGGTGTCGAACCGGGACAGCGCCTCGAGGCCGACGACCTCCCCCGTCGCGAGCCGCACGACGGGCTGGAACACCGTCCGCAGGTCGCCGGTCGCCAGCACCTCGCGCACCCAGCGCACCCGCTCCGACACCCCGGGCCGGTGCGGCAGCCCGTACACGCCCATGCGGTCCTCGACCAGCGCGGCGGCCAGCCCGACCACCCGCGCCGCGTCCTCGTCCAGCAGCGGGTTCGCGCCCCGCCCCAGGCAGCACAGCATCCCCACCGCGTCGCCGTCGGGGCCGCGCAGCGGGGCGCCGACGTAGGACCCGATGCCGAGCTCCGCGGTCACCGCGAGCTCGCGCGCCACCGGGTGCCGGCGCGCGTCCGGCAGCACCCCGGGCAGCACCCCGGCCAGGACGCGCACGCAGTACGTCTCGTCCAGCTCGCGGGCGTCGCCGACGGCCATCTGCATCGGGCCGGTCTCCGCGCTCGTCGCCAGCACCACCTCGGCGGACGTCGTCAGGCCGGACAGGAACGCGATGTCCATCCCGAGGTGCTCGCGCACCCGGTCGAGGATCTGCTGCAGGTCCCGCGCCCGGGCCGCCTCCCCGTCGCGGGCGGGGCCGCCGCCCGGCGCGGCACGCCCGGGCACGACGCGTTCGGGCGCGACGGCCTGCGTGGACGGTGGACGGTCCTCGGCGACACTCACGCGGCCCCCTGGCACAGGCGATGACGACCCGGCCAGCCTAGTGACGCGCGGCCCGGCCACCACCGGGCGGCGGCCGGATCTCACCCGGGTGGACGTGCACCTGCCGAGCCGCGCGCCCCGTGACAGGATCGGGCCTCATGGAGCCCTCGACCGCCCCCGCCACCGCCGCCGACCCGGCCGCGGCACCCCCGCAGACCCCCGCGGCCCCGGACCGGCTGTGGGTCGAGCGGACCGGCACCCGCACGTACACCGGGCGCAACGCCCGCGGTGCCGAGGTCAGCATCGGCCCCACCGAGGCCGGCGCCGTGTTCACCCCCGGCGAGCTGCTGAAGATCGCCCTGGCCGGCTGCTCCGGCATGAGCGCCGACCACGCCCTGAGCCACCGGCTCGGCGACGACGTCGCCGTCACCGTCGAGGTCGAGGGCGCGAACCTCCGCGAGGAGGACCGCTACCCGCACCTGCAGGAGCGGATGGTCGTCGACCTCACCGGCCTGGACGAGGCGACCCGGGAGCGGCTGCTGCGCGTCGTGCACCGCGCGGTCGACGAGCACTGCACCGTCGGCCGCACCCTGACCGCCGGGGCCACCGTCGAGCTCGAGGTCGTCGGCGGGTGAGCCGCCGGACCCCGATCGTCGACGCGGCCCTGGACCGGGCCGTCACGATCCCGTCCGCGACGATCCACGCCCACGTCGACCAGGTCCGCCGCAAGCACCCGCACGCCGGCCCGCAGGAGGTCGTCGAGCTGCTGGAGCGCGAGTACCTGCTGGTCGTGCAGGGCACGGGCGGCGCCGTGGGCGCGGTCGCCGCCGCTCCGGCCGTGGGCACCGGGGTCGCGCTCGCCCTGACGGTGGGCGACGTCGCCACGTTCTTCGGGGCGTCCGCCGCGTTCTCGCTGGCCGTCGCGAGCGTGCACGGCATCGAGGTGCAGGACGCCGACCGCCGGCGGGCGCTGCTGCTCGCCACGATCCTCGGCGAGTCCGGCGCGAAGGCGGTCGCCGACGCCGGCGGCCTGCGCACGGTGAACGTCGCGCGCGCCCTGCTCACCCGGATGCCCACCGGCACCATCCGCCGCGTCAACGCCCGGCTCACCCGGCAGCTCTTCCGCCGCCAGCTGGCCCGGCAGAGCGGGCTGGCCCTCGGCCGGCTGGTGCCGTTCGGGGTCGGCGTCGTCATCGGGGTCACCGGCGCCCGGGCGCTCGGCCGCACCGTGGTCGAGGGCGCGCGGCGGGCGTTCGGCCCGGCGCCCGCGACGTTCGGCGATCGGGTCCTCGTGGTCGAGACCGGCGCCGAGCCCCGCCTGGTGGGCGCCCCGCGCCCGCCCGCACCGCCGGCCCCCTGAGCCCCGCACCCCCGGCCCCCGCGACCGGGGGCCGGGCGGCACGGTCACCAGCGGTCGTGCACGTGCTCCCGGATGCGCTCGTCGTAGATCGCGCGGAACCGGTCCAGCGTGTCCGGGTCCAGCGGCGGGATCAGCGCGGCGTCCGCGTTGCCGCGGGCCTGCTCGGGGTTGCGGGCCCCGGGGATCACCGTGGACACGCCGGGCTGGTCGATGATCCACCGCAGCGCGAGCTGCGCGGTCGTCGTGCCCGCGGGCGTGAGGGCCGCGACCTCGCGGGCGGCCGCGACGCCGACCTCGTACGGGACGCCGGAGAACGTCTCGCCGACGTCGAACGCCTCGCCGTGCCGGTTGTAGGCGCGGTGGTCGTCGGGGGCGAACTCGGTGTGCTCGTCGTACTTGCCGGACAGCAGGCCGCTGGCCAGCGGCACGCGGGCGATGATGCCGACGCCCGCCTCCGCCGCGGCGGGCAGCACGCGCTCCAGCGGCTTGCGCCGGAAGGCGTTGAGGATGATCTGCACGGTCGCGACGTGCGGACGGGCGATCGCGGTGAGCGCCTCGTCCACGGTCTCGACCGAGACGCCGTACGCCGCGACCCGGCCCTCGTCGACGAGGGTGTCCAGGGCGTCGTAGGTCGCGTCGCGGCCCAGCACCTCGGTCGGGGGGCAGTGCAGCTGCACCAGGTCGAGCGTGTCGACGCCCAGGTTGGCCCGGGACCGGTCGGTCCACGCCCGGAACGCGTCGAGCGTGTACGCCCCGGCGACGTGCGGGTCGGCGCGGCGGCCCATCTTGGTGGCGACCGTGATGCCCGAGCCGGGCCGCTCCCGCAGGAACCGGCCGATCAGGGACTCGCTGCGCCCGTCGCCGTACACGTCGGCCGTGTCGAAGAACGTCACCCCCGCGTCGGCGGCGGCCGCGAGCACCGCCAGCGCGTCGTCCTCGGCGACCGCGCCCCAGTCCGCGCCGAGCTGCCAGCAGCCCAGCCCGACGACCCCGACGTCCCGTCCCGTCCTGCCCAGCGTCCTCGTCTGCATGGCGCGAGGCTACCCGCGCGGGCGGGTCGTGCGCGCCACGGGCGGGGCGCCGCGAGAGGATGGCGGGGTGCGCCCGGCGGGCGACGACCGCGGGCGCCCCGCCCCGGTGGCCGGGTGCGCGGGCAGGGGGACACCGGTGCCGGTACGGGACCGCGACGGGACGCCGTGGGCGCGGGTCGCCCGCGTGCTGCCGCTGGACGCCGACGCGGCGTGGCGGCTGGTGGCGGACGCCCGGCACCACGCGCGGTGGGTGCCGC
>JAEWGQ010000100.1 GCA_023388235.1 Actinomycetes bacterium
GGCAGGTCGCCGTCCCGCACCCCGCCGCGGCGCCCGGCGGGCCCGCCGCGGGCGAGCAGGCGTCCGCCCCCGCAGCCGCCGCGCCGGGTGGCGTGCGGTCCGGGGGCATGGACGCCGAGGCCGCCGCGATGCTCGCGCTGCGAGCCGACATCCAGGAGCAGGCGTTGAGCGAGCTGAGCCAGCTGTCGGCCTACCGGCCGAAGGTCGACCCGCGCCCCGCCGGGGGTGGTTCGCTGACCCGCCGGGTGCCGACCGCGATCCCCGCGGCTCCCGAGATCTCCGCGCCCGAGCCCGGCCGGGGCCCCGCGCGGGACGCCGACGGTCTCCGTGACCGGCTGGCGAGCTTCCAGTCCGGCTCCCGCCGGGGCCGCCGCGCCCTGACGGACGCCGATCCCTCCGGCGTGCCGGAGCAGCCCGTCGAGCACGACCCGCAGACGTCGCCGTCATGGTGATCCGAGTTCCGCAGCCGCTCACCGCGTCTGCATCACGTCAGGAGGATGCGTGACCACCCTCAGCACCGAGGCCGCCAACTTCGGCTGGCTGCTGGACAACTTCGTCCGGACCGTGCCCGGCACCCGGCACACGCTCGTCGTGTCGGCCGACGGTCTGCTGATGGCGATGTCCGAGCAGCTCGACCGGACCAGCGGCGACCAGCTCGCGGCGATCGTCGCCGGCATGTCCAGCCTGACCCGCGGGGCCGCGCGCCAGCTGCGGGCGGGGGACGTCCGGCAGGCCATCGTCGAGATGGACAACCTGTTCCTGTTCCTCATGAGCGTGTCGAACGGCTCCGTGCTCGCCGTCGTGGCGGACGCGACGTGCGACGTCGGCCTGATCGGGTACGAGATGGCGATGCTCGTCTCGCGCACCGAGGCCACCCTCACCCCGCAGCTCATCACCGAGATGCGGGGCAGCCTCCCCGTCGACGGCGCGACGCGCGCTCCCACCATGTGAGGACCCGATGAGCGAGAGCGAGTTCGAGACGCGGACCGTGCGCCCGTACGCCCTCACGGGCGGCCGGGTGCGCTCCGAGCGGTCCGACTACCCCCTGGAGGCGCTGGTCGAGCTGCTGCCCGGCGGCGTCGCCGGGCAGGGTCTGACGCCCGAGAAGCGCGCGATCCTGCAGCACGCCTCGCACGGCTACATCTCCGTCGCCGAGCTGTCGGCGCTGCTCCACCTGCCCATCGGCGTCGTGCGCGTCGTCGTGTCGGACCTCGCGGACGCCGGCTTCGTCCGGGTCCACGCCTCCGACCCGGTCGAGGTCACCACCGGTCAGTCGCCCGCCCTGTCCCTCAGCGTCCTGGAGAGTGTTCTCAATGGCATTTCCGCCCTCTGACGCCGTGGTCGGTCCGGCGCTCGGCCAGTCGACCGTCCCCACCGCCCGCCCCGCCTCCGACGCGGGCGGCATGGGCGCGGCCCCCACCGTCGTGAAGATCGTCGTCGCCGGGGGCTTCGCCGTCGGCAAGACGACGTTCATCGGGTCGATCTCCGACATCGAGCCGCTCAACACCGAGGCCGCGATGACGGAGCACTCGGTCGGCGTCGACGACGCCGGCGGCGTGTCCGACCGCAAGACCTCCACCACCGTCGCCATGGACTTCGGCCGCATCGCGCTGCCGGGGTCGCTGTGGCTGTACCTGTTCGGCACCCCGGGGCAGGACCGGTTCCTGTTCATGTGGGACGACCTGGTGCGCGGGGCGATCGGCGCCGTCGTGCTGGTGGACACCGACCGGCTGGACCAGTGCTTCCCGGCGGTCGACTACTTCGAGTCCCGCGGCATCCCGTTCGTGGTCGGCGTCAACTGCTTCGACGGCATCGCCAAGCACCGGCTCGAGGACGTCCGCGAGGCCCTGGCGATCCCGGCCCACGTGCCCGTCCTGTACACCGACGCCCGCTCGCGCACGGCGACCAAGCAGACGCTGATCGCGCTGGTGCAGCTCGCGATGGAGCGTCTGCGCCAGGCGTGACGCGGCCCGCCCGCACGCCCCGCCGACCCCGATAGGGTGCGGGGCGTGCGGATCTACGCCGACGGCTCGGCGCTCGTCCGCTACCTCCCCGGCGCCGACCACCACGAGGACTGGCTGCGGTGGGTGGCGCAGCACGGGCCGGACCTCCTCGTCACCTCGCTGTCCCTCGGCGAGCTGCGCCGCGCCGCCGCGGGGGCGCCGGTGGAGGTCCGCGTGCGCGCGCTCGACGCCGCCGACGGCCTGGAGGTCGTCCGGTACTCCGACCAGTCGCTGCGGTTGGCCGCCATGAGCACGGGCGTGCTCGCCCCGTTCGCCGCGCTGCACCTCGGCGTCGCGGTCGCGCAGCCGGACGTCACGACCCTGGCGACCTACGACCGCCGCGTGGCCGCCGTCGCCGCGATCCACGGGCTCGCGGTGGTCACGCCGGGGCTCCCCGACCAGTGGTGGGACACGCCCGCGGCGTGACCGCCGGTCGGCCCCGGCGCGGCGGTCGCGCGCTCCCGCGCGGTCCCCGTTGCCCCGCCTCGCGCGGTCATGCCTCCCGCCCGTGGGCGGCGCGGCGCCGCTGGTAGGGTCGCGACGCAGTACCGGGAGGGCTGGCTGAGCGGCCGAAAGCGACGGTCTTGAAAACCGTAGGCGCAGTGACCCTGCGCTCGGGGGTTCGAATCCCTCGCCCTCCGCAGC
>JAEWGQ010000149.1 GCA_023388235.1 Actinomycetes bacterium
CCTCCGCGGCGTCCGGGCCGCCCGGCGCCTCCGCCAGCAGCTCGCAGGCGAGCGTCGCCACCACGTCGCCGCTGCCGTCCGGCACCCACGCGCCGACCCGCACGTGCCGCGCGTTGAGCCCGACCACCGCCCGGTCCACCGCCTCGACGGCCGCGCGGAGCCGGCTGCCCGCCACCGGCCCGGCGGCGAGCAGCGCCGCGGCCGCCGTCGCCGCGCGCGGGCCCTCGCCGGGGCGCCACCCGTACCAGCGCCCGGGGAGGCGCAGGTCGATGCGGGCGATCGGGCTGTTCATGGGGTCGTCCCTCCGTCGGCGCGGCCGACGCGCACGCTAGCGACGGGCCGGGTGGGACCGGGCGCCGGCGTAGGGGAAACCACTCGCCCCGGCCGTCCGCACGGGGCGCCGGAGACGACGAAGGCCAGGTGCGGCTGCTGCCGGACCTGGCCCTGCGTGGAGCGGGTCACGGGAATCGAACCCGCGCTGTCGTGCGAGCCGTCTTCACCACGCGCGCAGACTTTCTCACGCCGCCGCTAGTTGAGGATCTTGGCGCCCTTCGAGCGGTTACACCTCCAGCAGAGCGTCTGGAGGTTCTCCGGGACGCTGAGACCCCCCCGGGACACCGGGAGGATGTGGTCGACCTCAAGAAGCAGATGTGGTTCGGCGGCCACGGAGACGCCACAGTGTCTGCAGGTGTGGTGGTCGCGATCCTTGATCTGGCCGCGGAGCCGAGCGGTCATCAGGGCGCGCTGGCCCGCGGCTGACTTGGCCCAGCGGATCTTCTCGACGAGAGTGCTGGACAGAGCTTCGAGCGTCGGGGTGTTGAGCACGAGGTTTGTCTGCTGGCTGCTGTTGCCTCCGGCCGATACGTACTGGAACCTGTAGCGGGGATAGGGGACCTCGACCGGCGAGAGGTGAACTCCGACCTGGTCCCAGAACTCTCCGCGGTAGTGCTTGAGGATGAACGCCGGAGGATCGATCTTCGCTGCGATGTCGGCCTCTCGTCGCCGCACGTTGGCGACTGCCTCCTCCAGCCGAGCGATGTCATCTGCTACGCGCTGCACGTCGGCGAGCGTGTCCTGGTCCGCCCGGATAGAGAAGTACTTCATCAGGTACTTGATCGGATCCGCGCTGGCGTTCCTCACGACTTGGAGCGAAGCATTGTGCACGTGGGGGGCGTACTCGACCGCGTTGCGGTCTCGCCGGTAGTTCCACGTCGAAGTGTTATCGAACGAGGCCAGGTGGGCGTGCTGTCCGCTAGGCGACGATCCGAGCTCGAAGGCGCCCTGCGCGCGGATCTCGTCCACGTAGACCACTACGTCGTTGTGTTCGCCCACCACGGCGGCGACTTCGGCTTTGAGCGCCTGGAAGCGCTCAGAGGCGAAGTAGCGGTTCTTCCGAATGGTGCGGACGATCGGGTTGGCGATGAGCACCGCGGCGATTGCGATCACCGTCAGCACGAAGTTCCCGCTCGCCGCGGGCACGACGACTACCGCGATCAGGAGCATCAGAACGAAGATCGGTACGGGCATCTGCGGTGCCTCCTAGTCCAGCCAGTGCGAACAGAGTAGAGGCAGTCGGGTTGCTCTCGTTGGCCCTTTGCGAGCTGATCTAGGGCGGGCCGTCTTCGAATCGCGAGACCCGATGGCCCGTCTGATCCGCCGCGCCGGTTCGGAGAGGCGGCCGCGAACCGTGACGCGAAACATGGGTACGGTCCGGTGAATTCCTGGCGCTGATGCTCGTCGAGCACCTGGACGGTTCGTGTGCGCACGGCACGCATCGCGCACGACTCGATTGCCATCGCGAGTGTCGAGTGGAAGTTGCCGCCGACGAGCGTGTTGCGCCGGATGCGGCAGTTGTTGACGTTGGCCAAACGCCACCGAACCCGGCGGCCGAGCAGTGAGGCGCAGATGTCTCCGCCGAGGGGTTCGCGACTATGCGCTGCCTCGCGGAGACGTGGAGCGGGTGACGGGAATCGAACCCGCGCTGTCAGCTTGGGAAGCTGAAGTTCTACCATTGAACTACACCCGCGCGACCGCCTGACGAGGTGCCTCGCAGGCGGTCGTGGTGCCCCCGTCGCCGGGGACGCGCGTCCAGCATAGCGGCTCCGCGCCGCCGCTCGTACGCGCCGCGTCGCCGCGCCCGACGGTGACCGGGCGCGGCGACGCGGGTCGTCAGACCGTGACCTCGACCCGCACGGTGCTGCCCGCGGGGGCGTAGGGGACGGTCCGGCCCTCGACGGGCGTGCCGTCGACGACGAGCGCGGCGCGGGCGCCGGGGCGGCCCGAGTTCGTGACCGTGATCTCGTACCGCGCGCCGCGGGCGACGCGGGTCACGGTGAACGACGGGACGTCCGGTCCGATCTGCGGGTCGACGACCAGGCCGTCGTACTCCGGCCGCACGCCCAGCAGGTACTGGGACACCGCGACGAAGTTCCAGGCCGCCGTGCCGGTCAGCCAGGAGTTCTTCGCCTCGCCGTGCCGGACGGCCTCCTTGCCCGCGATCATCTGGGCGTACACGTACGGCTCGAGCCGGTGCACGTCCGAGATCTCCTCGCGGTACGCGGGGGTGATCCGCCGGTAGTAGTCGAACGCCTGCTCGCCGCGGCCCACCACGGTCTCGCCGATGATGACCCACGGGTTGTTGTGGCAGAAGATGCCGCCGTTCTCCTTGTACCCCGGCGGGTACGTGGAGACCTCGCCGAGCTCGATCTGGTAGCTCGTGTAGGCCGGGGACTGCAGGACCATGCCGTGCGGGGTCGCGAGGTGCTCGCGGACCGAGTCCAGGGCGCGGACGGCCGGGCTGGCCTGGGCGCCGGGGGTGGTCGGGTCCGTGGAGTCGACGCCGATGCCCGCCATGACGGCGAAGCCCTGCGGCTCGATCCAGATCTTGCCCTCCGGCTTCGCGTCGGTGCCCACGGGGTTGCCGTAGAAGTCGTACGCGCGCAGGAACCACTCGCCGTCCCAGCCGTGCTCCAGCACCGCCGCGCGCATCTCGTCCACGGCGGCGCGCGCCCGGGCCGCGACGTCCGCCAGGCCGCGGCGCTCCGCGAGCTCGGCGTACTCCGGGCCGATGTGGACGAACATCGCCGCGATGAACACGGACTCCGCGACGCCGCCGGCCTGGTTCTCGGTGGTCTGGAAGGACTCGCCGGGCTCGGTGGAGAAGCAGTTGAGGTTGAGGCAGTCGTTCCAGTCGGCGCGGCCGATCAGCGGCAGGCCGTGCGGGCCGCGGTTCTCGACGGTGAACTGGAACGAGCGGGTGAGGTGCTCGAACAGCGGGACCTCGGAGCCGGGCTCGTTGTCGAACGGCACCGGCTCGTCGAGGATCGACGCGTCACCGGTCTCCTTGATGTAGGCCGCGACGCCGAGGATCAGCCACAGCGGGTCGTCGTTGAAGCCGGAGCCGATGTCGTTGTTCCCGCGCTTCGTCAGCGGCTGGTACTGGTGGTACGCCGAGCCGTCGGGGAACTGCGTCGAGGCGATGTCGATGATCCGCTGCCGCGCGCGCTCCGGGACCAGGTGCACGAAGCCGAGCAGGTCCTGGTTCGAGTCGCGGAAGCCCATGCCGCGGCCGATGCCGGTCTCGAAGTACGAGGCCGACCGGGACATGTTGAAGGTCACCATGCACTGGTACTGGTTCCAGATGTTGACCATCCGGTCCAGCTTCTCGTCCGTGCTGGTGACCGAGTAGGTCGACAGCAGGTCGGTCCACGAGGCGCGCAGGGCCTCGAACGCGGCGAGGGTCTGCTCGGTGGTGGCGAACCGGGACAGCAGGGCGTGCGCGCGCTCCCGGTTGATCCGCTGCATCGGCAGCTCGCCCTCGCCGGCGGGGGCCCACTTCTCCTCGTGCGGGTTCTCGACGTAGCCGAGCACGTAGGTCAGCGACCGGCTCTCGCCCGGGGCCAGGGTGACGTCGACCTGGTGCGACCCGATCGGGTACCAGCCGGACGCCACGGAGTTGGTGGCGGCGCCGGCGCGCGGCACGGCCGCCTCGCCCAGGCCGTTCCACGGGCCGACGAACGTGTCGCGGTCCGTGTCGAAGCCGGCGGCGCGGGTGTTCACGCCGTACACGGCGTAGTGGTCGCGGCGCTCGCGGTACTCGGTCTTGTGGTAGATCGCGGAGCCCGACGGGCCGTCCAGCTCGACCTCGACCTCGGCCAGCGAGAGGTTGCGCTGGTAGTTGGTCTGGTCGTCCTGGGCGTTCCACAGGCAGAACTCGACGAACGAGAACAGGCTGACCGTCTTCTCGGCGTCCGAGGTGTTGGTCAGCGTGACGTGCTGGACCTCGGCGGTCTCGCCGAGCGGCACGAAGAACAGGGTGTCGACGCGCAGGCCGCCCCGCTCGCCGGTGATCCGGGAGTACCCGAGCCCGTGGCGCGCCTCGAAGTGGTCGAGGTCCGCCTTGACCGGCAGCCAGCCCGGGGTCCAGACGTCGCCGCCGTCGTTGACGTAGAAGTAGCGGCCGCCCTCGTCCGCGGGGATGTTGTTGTAGCGGTACCGCGTCAGCCGGCGCATCTTCGCGTCCCGGTAGAACGAGTAGCCGCCGCCCGTGTGGGACAGCAGGGAGAAGAACTCCTCCGAGCCCAGGTAGTTGATCCAGGGATAGGGCGTGTGCGGCGTCGTGATGACGTACTCGCGTGCCTCGTCGTCGAAGTGGCCGTACCGCATCGTTGCGCCTCTCGGTGGTGGGTCATCGGGGTGCGGGAGCGCTCCCACGGGTGCGCCGTCGGTCAGCATAGCGCCCGTCGAAACGCTTCCCGCCGCCCCTGGTCCCAGCACCGGCCGGGGCGCCCCGGAAGGGTCGGTACCGTAGGCCCGTGCTGCTCTCCGACCGCGACATCACCGCCGAGCTCGACTCCGGACGGGTGGTCCTCGACCCGCTCGACCCGGCCATGCTCCAGCCGTCCAGCATCGACGTGCGGCTCGACCGGTTCTTCCGGCTGTTCGACAACCACAAGTACCCCGTCATCGACCCGTCGCAGGACCAGCCCGAGCTGACCCGGCTGGTCGAGGTCGACCCCGACGAGCCGTTCGTGCTGCACCCCGGGGAGTTCGTGCTCGGGTCGACGTTCGAGCAGGTCACCCTGCCCGACGACATCGCCGCGCGGCTCGAGGGCAAGTCCTCGCTCGGGCGGCTCGGCCTGCTCACCCACTCGACGGCGGGCTTCATCGACCCCGGGTTCTCCGGCCACGTGACCCTCGAGCTGTCCAACGTCGCGACGCTCCCCATCACGCTGTGGCCCGGCATGAAGATCGGCCAGATGTGCTTCTTCCGGCTGTCGTCGCCCGCGCTGGCGCCGTACGGGTCCGGCGCCGCCGGCTCGCGCTACCAGGGCCAGCGCGGCCCGACCGCCTCGCGGTCCTGGCAGAACTTCCACCGCACCCGGGTCTGACGTGCCGGTGCTGCCCGCCCTGCCCGACGGCCCGGCCGTCGCCGCCGGGGTCACCCCGCCGCCGGGGCGCCACCTGCTGGTGCTGCCGGCCGGGGTCGCCCCGGACGAGGTCGACGTGCTCGCCACCAGCCGGTTCCCCGGCGCGCGGTGGGAGCGCCCGCCGCGCATCCCGTCCGGCCGGCGGGCCAGCGGCGCCGCCCGCGGACCCGCCCCGCAGGCCACGCCCGGGGTGCTGCGGCTCGGCCGGCTGTCGACCCTGACCGGCCCGTTCGCCCTCGAGCGCGAGCAGGTCGCGCGCTGGGGGCTGCCCACGGACAGCGAGGTCGCGTGGGTCGTCGACGTGCCGCGCGAACGCGCCGAGCAGCCGGCGTTCGGGGGCGACCGGGACGGGCTGCGCCGGGCGTTCGGCACCGCCGGCCCGGTCCGGGAGGAGGGCCGCGTCGTGCACTGGCTCGTCGCGGCCGCCCGGCGCCTCGGCGGGGCCGTGCGGGCCGACTCCGGCATCGTCCTCGAGCCCGACATGGACGCCGCCCTCGACCTGACCGTGCTCACGGACCGCTGGGTCGAGCCGCGCACCGTGCTGGCCGCGGCCCGGCGCGTCGAGCCCCGCGCCCGGCTGGACGGCGC
>JAEWGQ010000229.1 GCA_023388235.1 Actinomycetes bacterium
CGCTCGCGCTGGACGCGCAGGGCCTCCGCCTCGGCGGCGCGGGCGGCCTCGCGGGCCCCCGCCGCGTAGCCCGCGGCGTACCCGGCGGCGTAGCCCTCCGCGCGGGACGGCTCGGCGACGGCGGTGCGCCCGTAGGCCTGGGTGAACCGGTGCTCAGGAGACATACTCGTCCTCGCCCTCGCGCCGGATCACGATCTGCCCGGACTCCTCGAGCCGGCGGATCACCTGCACGATGCCGGCCCGCGCCTCCTCCACCTGGGACAGGCGGACGGGGCCGAGCAGCTCGATCTCCTCCTCGAGGTTCTCGCGGGCGCGCTCCGACAGGTTGCGCAGCGTCTTGTCGCGGACCTCGGGCGTCGCGCCCTTGAGGGCCACGGACAGCTCGTTGGTCTCGACCTGGCGCAGCACGAGCTGCATGGCGCGGTCCTCGAGCAGCACGATGTCGCCGAACACGAACATGCGGCTGCGGACCTCGTCGGCCAGCGCCTCGTCGCGGCTCTGCAGCCCCTCGAGGATCAGCTTCTCGGTGGTCGGGTCGGCCCGGTTGATGATCTCGACCAGCGGCTGCACGCCGCCCACGGCGGACAGCTCGTTCGGGGTGAGCACGGTGGACGCCTTGCGCTGCATCGACTCGGCGATCACCTGGACGACGTCCGGCGAGGCGCGCTCCATCAGCGCGATGCGGTGGGCGACCTCGGCCTGCTGGTCCGGCGGGAGGCCCGCCATGATCGCCGAGGCGTGCTCGGGCCGCAGGTGCGCGAGCACGAGCGCGACCGCCTGCGGGTGCTCCCCGTTCAGCAGGGACAGCACCTGGCGGGCGTCGGCGTGCTGCAGGAACTCGAACGGCTGCCCGGCGAGCGACGTCTGCAGCCGCTCGATCATGCCGGCGGCCTCGTCGCGCCCGAGGGCGCCCTCGAGCAGCTGCGTCGCCAGGCCGAGGCCGCCGCCGACGCCCGGCCCGATCATCGACGCGGAGTAGAACTCCTCGACGACCTCGTCCGCGAGGGTCTGGTCGACCCGCTCCAGCCGCATGATCTCGGCCGTGAGCTCCTCGATCTCCGCGACGTCGAGCTGGGCCATCACGCGCGCGGCGCGCTCGCGGCCGAGCTGCAGCAGCAGCATCGCGGCCTTCTGCGTGCCGGTCAGCGTCCCGGTGGCCATCAGCGCCGTCCGGCCGGGGTGAGCCAGCCGCGCAGCAGGTCGGCGACCTCGTCGGGCTGCTCGTCGGCGAGGGCGGCGATCTCGGCGCGCTTGACCGCGAGGGACTCCGCGACGGGGTCGGCCTCGGCGGGCCCGGGCAGCGCCGGCGGGATGTCGGCGGGCTCCTCGAGCGCCGCCGCCTCCGCCGGGCCGTCCATGAGCGGCAGCTCGCCGATGTCGAGCGCCTCGCGCTTGCTGCGCCGGGAGCGGCGGGCGAGCACGATCGCGACGACGATCACCAGCAGGAGCAGCGCCCCCGCGACGACCGCCTGCCGCAGCAGGTCCTGGCGCTGCGTGGCGGCCTTCTCGGCGTCGGCCGCGGCCAGCGCCTGCTGCGCCGCGTCCGCCCCGGAGGTGTCGAAGGCCATGGCCTGCACGGCGATGGTGTCCCCGCGCGCGGTGTCGATGCCCGCGGCCGCCGTCAGGCTGGCGGTGAGCTGCGTGAGGTCGATGCCCGCGGCGGCGGTCTGGTCCACGACCACGGCGAGCGACTGCTTCTGCACGGTGCCGGGGGCGACGGTGGTGACCTCGGTGACCTTGTTCACCGCGTTGGTGACGTCCTCGGTGTTCTTGGCGTACTCGCCGGTGCCGGTCCCCGCGGTGCCCGACGGCACCCCGATGTTGTCGGGGCCGAGCACGCCGGTCGCGTTGCCGCTGCCGGCGCCGGTGTACGTCTCCTCCGTCGTGGACGACGCCAGCGGCGGCACGTTCTCCGGCGCGGAGAACTCCTCGGAGGTGCGCTGGGTCTGGTCCTGGTTGAGCTGCGCGGTCACGGTGACGGCGGAGTGGCCGGCCCCGACCACCTGGTCGAGCAGGGCCTGCACGGCGCCGGTCACCCGCTGCTCGTACGCCGAGGTCGCCTCGTCGCCCGACCCGGCGGTGATCCCCGCGCCGACCTCCGACAGCACCTTGCCGCTGGCGTCGATCACCGCGACGTCGGTGGCCTTCATGCCCTCGATGCCGGCGGACACGAGGTGCACGATCGCCTCGACCTGGTCGGTGCTCAGGTCCGTGCCGGCGCGGGTGCGCACGAACACCGACGCCGTCGGGTCCTGCTTCTCGGCCACGAACACGGTCTCCTGCGGGAGCGCGAGCTTCACCGAGGCCGCCTCGACGCCGGACATGGCGCCGATGGTCTTCGCGAGCTCCCCCTCCAGCGCGCGCTGGTAGGTGGTCTGCTGCTGCAGCTCGCTCGACGTCATCGACATGCCGTCGAGCAGCGAGTAGCCGTCGCCCTCGGAGTTCGACGGCAGGCCGGCGGCGGCGAGCTTGAGCCGCATCGCGTAGAGCTGGCCCTGCGGCACCATCACGGTGGAGCCGCCGTCGGTCAGCTCGTAGGACACGCCCTCGGCGGACAGCTGGTCCACGACGGCGGACGCGTCCGTCGCCGACAGGCCGCTGAACAGGGGCGCCAGCGTCGGCTTGCTGGTCCACGAGTACAGGGCGAACCCGCCGAGCAGCACGGCGGCCACCGCGATGACCGCGAAGGTCTTCTGCGGCAGCGAGAACTGCTTGACCGCGCCGCTCATGCGGCCGAACAGGGACTTCACCTGGGCGGGCATCAGGCCTGCATCCTCATGATCTCGGTGAACGCGTCGACGGCCTTGTTGCGCACGGCGGCGGTGAGCTCGAGCGCGAGCTTCGCCTCGGACGACGCGACGGTGTAGTCGTGCACGTCGTCGAGGTCGCCGGTGACGGCGCGGACGGCCAGCGCGTTGCTGGTGGACTGGAGCTGCTGCACGTGGTCGACCGCGCCGAGCGCCGCGGCGAACCCGCCGTCGGCCCCGGCGGTGCCGGTCGCGCCGGCCGTCGCGCCGGCGGCGGAGGTGCCGGGCAGGCCGGTCACGCCGGCGAGGTCCGACAGGTAGGTCGAGGGGCTGACGCCGGAGACGCCGCCGACGGGCTGGATGCTCATGAGGTCCGTCCGATCTGCAGCGCCGCCTCGTAGGACGACTTCGCGCGGTCCACGACCGCCGCGTTCGCCTGGTAGCCGCGCTGCGCCATGATGAGCTGCGTCATCTGGCTGGCCATGTCGACGTCGGGGTAGCGCACGTACCCGTCCTCGTCGGCCAGCGGGTTGGTGGGCTCGTACACCACGCGGCCCTCGGCGGAGCCGAGCGCGATGCCCGAGACCTGCGCGCCGCCGCCGTTCGCCGTGGGGATCTCGCTGGCGACGACGTACTTGGCCTGGTACGCGGCCTCGGTGGTGGAGGTCGCGTTGTTCATGTTCGCGAGGTTGTCGCTGACCGCGTCGATCCACTTGCGGTACACGGTCATGCCGGTGCTGGCGATCCCGATCGCCCCGAAGGTCGTCATCAGCTGGTCCGCATCGCGGCGCGCACGCTGGAGAACGTGCCGTCGACCGCCTGGGTCGCGAGCTGGTAGCGCAGGTTGGTGTCGACGTTGAGGAGGGTCTCCTCGTCGAGGTTGACGTTGTTGCCGTCCATCCGCGTCGGCTCGAGCGACCGCGCCACGGTGGCGGACGCCGCACCGGTGCCGCCCTCGACCGCGCGGGCCAGGGCGTCCTCGAACTGGACCTTCTTCGCGTGGTACCCGGGGGTCTGGATGTTCGCCACGTTCTCGGCGATCGTGCGCTGGCGCAGGGCCAGGCCGTCGAGCGCGCTGTTGAGCGCGACGTAGCTCACGGAGTCGAACATGCCCATGGCAGGGTCACCCTCACCGAGGTTGGTCCTGATCGGCCTGTCCGTGGCCTGCTGCGCGAGCGATCCGTGCTCGCCCACCCCATCGGCGCCGGCCCCCTGCCCCTGAGGCACCGGGGGCCACGTCTTCGCACATCACCCGCGCGGCGGACGCGATACGCACGATGTGTCCGCTTCGCCCGCTCCCGTCCCCACCCGGGCGGGTCGGGTCCGCTGCTCAGGCCTCCGCGTCGAGGTACGCCGGGGCGGCGTGCGCGCGCGTGCGCATGGCCTCCGCGAGGCGCAGCGAGCGCCGGTGCTCGCCGAGCTGCTCCGCGGTGCGCTGCACCAGGTCCCGCTGCCGCTCGACGAGGGCGGCCGCGCGGGGCGCGAG
>JAEWGQ010000237.1 GCA_023388235.1 Actinomycetes bacterium
GGCCGGGACGCCGCGGGCGAGGTGACGAACGGCGCGGTGACGACCCTGACCGGCCCGGTGCGCCGCGGGGACGCCGGGACGGTGCGCGACCACCTGGCGGAGCTCACGGGCCTCGGCGTGCGGACGGGGGCGACCGACGTGGCCGCCTCGTACCGGGCGCTGTCCCGGGCGGCGACGGTCCGGGCGCTCGCCGCGGGCCTGCTGCGGCCCGAGCAGGGCGAGGCCCTCCTGGACGCGCTGGCGGAGCCCCCGGACCCGGGCGGCTCCGGGGGCCCGGCTCACGCCGCGGGCCCGGACGGAGGTACGGTGCCAGACGCGCACGACGACGAGCACGGCCGGGAGCACCCGCCGGCCGTCGACGGGGAGGACCAGGCATGACCGAGGCACGCGGCGGGGCACCCGCGGTGGTGCGGACCCGGGCGGAGCTGGCGCAGGCGCTGCGCGGCGACGGCACGCGGGCGGTGGTGATGACGATGGGCGCGCTGCACGCCGGGCACCTGTCGCTGGTGCGCGAGGCGCGCGCCCGGGCGGAGCAGGTGGTCGTGACGATCTTCGTCAACCCGCTGCAGTTCGGCCCCGCCGAGGACCTGGACCGGTACCCGCGCGACCTGGCCGGCGACCTCGCGTCGCTGACCGGGCCCGGCCTGCTGGGCGCCGGCGACGTGGTGTTCGCCCCCGAGCCGCAGGAGATGTACCCGGGCGGCGACCCCGCCGTGCGCGTGACCGCGGGGCCCGTGGGCACCGTGTACGAGGGCGCGACCCGGCCCGGCCACCTGGACGGCGTGCTCACGGTGGTCCTCAAGCTGCTGCACCTCACCGCCCCGGACGTGGCCCTGTTCGGCCGCAAGGACGTCCAGCAGCTCGCGGCCGTGCGGCGCATGGTGCGCGACCTGGACGTGCCGGTCGAGGTCGTCGGCGTGCCGACCGTCCGGGACGCCGACGGTCTCGCGCTGTCGTCGCGCAACGCGTACCTGTCCGCGACCGAGCGGGAGCAGGCGCTGGCGCTCAGCCGCGGCCTGGAGGCCGGCCGGGCGGCGGCCGCCCGGGGCGCGGGCCCCGGCGAGGTGCGCGCCGCCACCCGCGCGGTGCTGGACGCCGCGGGCGTCGGGACCGACTACGTGGCGCTCGTCGACGGGCTGACGTTCGAGGACGTCACCGCGCCGACCGCCGGCGCCGTGCTCGCGGTCGCCGCGACCGTCGGCAGCACCCGCCTGATCGACAACACGGACGTGAGGTGGGACCGGTGACCTCGCTGCAGCGGCCGATGATGATCGGCAAGATCCACCGCGCCACCGTCACGCAGGCCGACCTGCACTACGTCGGCTCCATCACGGTGGACGCGCACCTGCTCGCCGCGGCCGACCTGCTGCCCGGCCAGCAGGTCGACGTGGTGGACGTGACGAACGGCGCCCGGCTGACCACGTACGTCATCGCGGGGGAGGCCGGGTCCGGGCAGATCTGCATCAACGGCGCCGCCGCGCACCTGGTGCACCCGGGCGACGTCGTGATCCTCATCGCGTACGGGATGCTGTCCGACGCCGAGGCGCGCACGTACGAGCCGCACGTGGTGCTGGTCGACGCCGCGAACCGCGTGGTCGACACCGGCCACGACCCGGGCACCGTCCCGGCGGCCTGGACCGCCGCCGCGGGCCTGCACCCGAGCGGCGTGCCGTTCGACGAGGGCCGCGCGCTCGTGGAGCACGACGCCGCCGAGGACGGGGCGGGGGCGAACGACGCCGGACGGGACGCGGGCGCCGGGCGGTGACCACGCGCCTCGCGCGCCGGCTCGCCGCACCCGCTCCCGGGTGGACCGCCCGGGCCGACGCGGTCGTCGTCGGCTCCGGCATCGCCGGCCTGACCGCGGCGCTGGAGCTGCGCACCCGCGTGGCCCGCGTGCTGCTGGTGACGAAGGACGTGCTGGTGTCCGGGTCGACGGTCTGGGCGCAGGGCGGCATCGCGGCGGCGCTCGACCCCGCGGACTCCCCGGCGGCGCACCTGGCGGACACGCTCGTCGCCGGCGTCGGCCTGTGCGACCCCCGCGCCGTCGAGGTGCTCGTGACCGAGGGCCCGGCGCGGGTGCGCGAGCTCGTGGCCCGCGGGGCGGTGTTCGACACCGAGCCGGACGGCCACCTCAGCCTCACCCGCGAGGGCGGCCACCACGCGGACCGCGTCGCGCACGCCGGCGGGGACGCCACGGGCGCGGAGATCTCCCGGGCGCTGGTGGACGCGGTCCGCGCCGACCCGGGCATCGAGGTGATCGAGCACGCGCTCGTGCTGGACGTGCTGACCGGCGCCGAGCGCGCCGGCCGCCCCGGGCCGGTGTGCGGCGTGACCCTCCACGTCATCGGCGAGGGCACGCGCGACGGCGTCGGCGCCGTCCTGGCCCCCGCGGTGGTGCTCGCCACCGGCGGCATCGGCCAGGTGTTCCGGTCGTCCACCAACCCGGTGCAGGCGACCGGCGACGGGCTCGCCGCCGCGCTGCGGGCCGGCGCGGCGGTCGGGGACGTCGAGTTCGTGCAGTTCCACCCGACGGTGCTGTGGCTGGGCTCCGGCGCGAAGGGCCAGCTGCCGCTGGTGTCCGAGGCGGTGCGTGGCGAGGGCGCCGTGCTGGTGGACACCGACGGGCACCGGTTCCTGCCCGCCGTGCACCCGCTCGCCGAGCTCGCCCCGCGGGACGTCGTGGCGCGGGCGATCGTGCGGCAGATGGCCCGCACCGGCTCCGACCACGTGCTCCTGGACGCGCGGCACCTCGGCGCCGCGCGGCTGCGGCACCGCTTCCCGACGATCGCCGACCGGCTGGCCCGGCACGGCATCGACCTGGCGACCGACCTGGTCCCGGTGGCGCCCGCGCAGCACTACCACTCGGGCGGCGTCGTCACGGACCTGGTGGGGCGCTCCACCCTGCCGGGGCTGTACGCCGTCGGCGAGGTCGCCTGCACCGGCGTGCACGGGGCGAACCGGCTGGCGTCGAACTCGCTGCTCGAGGGCCTGGTGTTCGCGCACCGCGCCGCCCACGACATCGCCGACCGGCTCGACCGGGGCGCGCTGCGGCCCGCCGACCCGGTCGAGCGGCCCGGCCCCGAGGCGCTGGTCGCCGGCGCGGCGCGGTCCCGCATCCAGCGCATCGCCAGCGACGGCCCCGGGGTGCTGCGGTCGGCGGCGGGGCTGGAGGCCGCGGCGCGTGCGCTCGCGGGCGTGCGGACCGACGCGCACCGGGCCACCGACGGCGGGGAGCACCCCGTCGCCGGGCCGCAGGTCGCCGAGTGGGAGACCACGAACGTGCACCAGGTCGCGACCGTGCTCACCGCGGTCGCCGCGACGCGCCGGGAGACCCGCGGCGGCCACCTGCGCAGCGACCACCCGGCGACGGACGACGCGTGGCGCCTGCGCCTGGAGGCGACGCTGGCGCCCGACGGGACGCTGACCGAGCGCCGCGCCCCGCTGGTCTGACCCGTGCCGGGCCGGCGCGCCGGGCACCCCGGGCGCGCCCCTAGGCTGGCCCGCGTGATCCCGCTCGATGCCGCCTGGCTGTCCCGCACCGTCGCCGTCGCCCTGGACGAGGACCTGGGCCCCGCCCCCGGCCGGGACGTCACGACGCAGGCGACGGTCGACCCCGCGCTGACCGGCGAGGCCCATCTGGTGGCCCGTGAGGCGGGCGTGGTGGCGGGCCTGCCGGTGGTGGCCGAGGTGCTGCGGCAGGTCGCGGAGCGGCTCGGCCTGCCCGCCGCGGCCGTCGACCAGCGGGTCCCGGACGGGTCGGCGGTCGCTGCCGGCGACGTGCTCGCCGTCCTCACGGGCCCGGTGCAGGCGCTGCTCGTCGCGGAGCGCACCGCCCTGAACCTCGCCTCCCGGGCCTCGGGCGTGGCGACGCACACCCGGCGGTGGGCGGACGCGCTGGCCGGCACCGGCGCCCAGGTGCTCGACACCCGCAAGACCACGCCCGGCCTGCGCGAGCTGGAGAAGTACGCCGTGCGCTGCGGCGGGGGAGCCAACAAGCGGATGGGCCTGTACGACGTCGCCATGGTGAAGGACAACCACGTGGTCGCCGCCGGCGGGGTGGCGGCGGCGGTGCGCGCCGTGCAGCAGCGGTTCGGCGACGTGCCGGTGCAGGTGGAGGCGGACACCACGGCGCAGGCGCTCGAGGCGGTCGGCGTGGGGGCGCGGTTCCTGCTGCTGGACAACATGCCCACGCCGGTGCTGGCCGCCACGGTCGCCGCCGTGCGGGCGCGCGAGCCGGAGACCGGCCGCGTCGAGCTGGAGGCCACCGGCAACCTCACGCTGGACCGCGCGGCGGAGGTCGCGGCGACCGGCGTGGACTACCTGTCGGTGGGGGCGCTCACGCACTCCTCGCCGATCCTCGACCTGGCGCTGGACCTCGTCGAGGGGCTGTCCGGGACGCCCGGCACGCCTCGGTAGGATCGGCGGGTGACCGAGCCCGCAGCCCCCGTGACCGCCGACGACCTCCCCGAGCAGCTCCGGGTCCGGCGCGAGAAGCGCGACCGGATGCTGGCCGAGGGCGTCGAGCCCTACCCCGTCGGCGTGCCGCGCACCCACACCATCGCGCAGGTCCGCGCCGGCTACCCGGACCTCGAGCCGGGGCAGGAGACCGACGACGAGGTCGGCGTCGCCGGCCGCGTGGTGTTCCTGCGGAACACGGGCAAGCTCTGCTTCGCGACCCTGCAGGACGGCGACGGCAACCGGCTGCAGGCGATGCTCAGCCTCGCGAACGTCGGCGAGGACCGCCTCGCGGCGTTCAAGGCCGACGTCGACCTCGGGGACCACCTGTTCGTGCACGGCCGCGTCGTGTCCTCGCGCCGGGGCGAGCTGTCCGTGATGGCCGACGCCTGGACGCTCGCCGCGAAGTCCCTGCGCCCGCTGCCCAACCTGTACGGGCGGGGCGAGGACGGCGCCGCGGAGCTGTCGGAGGAGGTCCGCGTCCGCCAGCGGTACGTCGACCTCATCGTCCGGCCGGCCGCGCGCGACGCGGTGCGGATGCGGGCGGGCGTCGTGCGCTCGCTGCGGGAGAACTTCCACCGCCGCGGCTACCTCGAGGTCGAGACGCCGATGCTCCAGACGCAGCCCGGCGGCGCCGCCGCCCGGCCGTTCGTCACGCACATGAACGCGTTCGACATCGACCTGTACATGCGCATCGCCCCGGAGCTGTTCCTCAAGCGCGCGGTGGTGGGCGGGATCGAGAAGGTCTTCGAGATCAACCGGAACTTCCGCAACGAGGGCGCCGACTCCACGCACTCGCCGGAGTTCGCGATGCTCGAGGCGTATGAGGCCTACGGCGACTACGACACCATGGCGGCGCTCACCCAGGACCTGGTGCAGACGGCGGCGATGGATGTGCTCGGCACCACGACCGTCACCCTGGTGGACGGCACGGAGTACGAGCTCGGCGGCCAGTGGACCCAGCTGACGATGTACGGCTCGCTGTCCGAGGCGCTCGGCGAGGAGGTCACCGCCGAGACGTCCGTGGCGCACCTGTCCGCTGTCGCGGACCGGCTCGGCGTGGTCGTCGACCCGAAGCGGGTGAGCCACGGCAAGCTGGTCGAGGCGATCTGGGAGCACCTGGTGGGCGACCACCTCGTGGCGCCGACCTTCGTGCGCGATTTCCCGGTGGAGACCTCGCCGCTGACCCGTGACCACCGGACGCTTCCGGGCGTGGTGGAGAAGTGGGACCTGTACGTGCGCGGGTTCGAGCTCGCCACGGCCTATTCCGAGCTCGTGGACCCGGTCATCCAGCGCAAGCGCTTCGAGGCGCAGGCATTGCTCGCGTCCGCCGGCGACGACGAGGCCATGCTGGTCGATGAGGACTTCCTCACAGCCGTCGAGTATGCGTTGCCCCCGACGGGCGGGATGGGCATGGGTATCGACCGGCTGCTCATGGCGATGACGGGCATGGGTATTCGCGAGACGATCCTCTTTCCGCTGGTGAAGCCGCACAACCCGCAGGGCTGAACGCGTTCTTCAGGCCCCGGGGAGCCGCATCGGGCGGCGCCCCGGGGCCTTCGCGTCCCCGGAGAGCGCGAGACGTAGACTGGCCCGGTGAACACCGTGACAGCCGCCCTCGCCGCCGTCGTGCCGTCGATCGGCGTCGGCGTCCTCTTCTGGCTCACGATCCGCGCGCTGATCAATGCTGACCGAAACGAGCGTGCCGCCCTCGCGCGACTCGACGCCCAGGACGCGGCGGCGTCGCGGTCGGCCATTGTCTCGGCCCGGGAATCTGATACCTGACGTTCACAACTCGTCCACAGAGTTCCCGCGCCAGGCGTTCATGAGATATCGACGCCATCCTTTGACGCGACTTTGAATTGGTGCGATGCTCTGAGCACGCATTCTTCACTAAGTCGTCCAACAGGAGACAACACAATGGCTCAGAAGGTTCAGGTCCTGCTCGTCGACGACATTGACGGCGGCAACGCGGACGAGACCGTCACGTTCTCCCTCGACGGCGTGTCCTATGAGATCGACCTCACATCCGCGCACGCCGCCGAGTTGCGCGACGCCATGGCCACGTGGGTCGGCCACGCCCGCAAGGTGGGCGGGCGCTCCGCCGGCGGGCGCTCCACCCGTGCCCGCCGTTCGAGCGGTGGCGCGGACGCTGGCGCTATCCGCGACTGGGCCAAGGCCAACGGCCACCCCGTCTCCGAGCGTGGGCGTATCTCCGCCGAGGTGCGCGCGGCGTACGAGGCCGCGCACTGACCTCCGCACTCCGAACGCACACGAGCCCGGCGCCCTGTCAGGGGGCGCCGGGCTCGTGTGCGTGTGCTGATCAGGCAGGACGGTCCGTGGTGAGCTCGCGCACAGCCGCGTACTGCTCGCGCACCCGCGGCGCGGACTCCGCGCTGTAGACGTCCGCCTCGCCCGCCGCCGCCCACGCCGGGGCGTGCTCGGCGCCGGAGAGCGCCCACGCGGCCTGCCGGGCCGCTCCGTCGGCGACGTACTCCCCGGGCGTGGGAACCGCGACGTCCAGGCCCAGCACGCTGGGCGCGATGCGCCGCACGGCCTCGGACTGCGCGCCGCCGCCGATGAGGAACACCCGCTGCACCGGCACACCCTGGGCCCGCAGGGCCTCCACGCCGTCGGCGAGGGCGCACAGCATGCCCTCCACGGCGGCCCGGGCCAGGTGGCCGGGGGTGGTGTTCGCCAGGCGCATGCCGTGCAGCGCGCCCGTGGCGTCGGGCTTGTTGGGGGTGCGCTCGCCCTCCAGGTAGGGCACGAGGACCAGCCCGTCGGCGCCCGCGGGCGCCGAGAGCGCCAGCGCGGAGAGCCCTGCGTGGTCCACGCCGAGCATCCGGGCCGCGGCGTCGAGCACCCGCGAGGCGTTGAGGGTGCACACCAGGGGCAGGTAGGCGCCCGTGGCGTCGGCGAAGCCCGCGACCAGGCCCGAGCCGTCAGCCACCGGGACGGTGGAGATGGCCGAGACCACGCCCGAGGTGCCGATGGAGATGGCGACATCGCCGGGCTCCAGGCCGAGGCCCAGCGCGGCGGCGGCGTTGTCGCCTGCCCCCGCGCCGAGCACGGCACGGCGGGCGCCGAACGTCGAGACGCCGGCCCGCTCGCTGGGCCCGGCGACGCGCGGCAGCACCGCGTCGTGGCCCAGGGCCAACTCGAGCAGGTCACGGCGGTAGTCCTCGGTGAACGGGGACCAGTAGGCGGTGCCCGACGCGTCGGAGCGGTCGGTGACGAGCGCGTCGATGCCGGGCGCGCCCGCGAGCTTCCAGGTCAGCCAGTCATGGGGCAGGGCCACCGCGGCGGTGCGGGCGGCGTTCTCGGGCTCGTTGTCCCGCAGCCAGCGCAGCTTGGTGCCCGTGAACGAGGCGACGGGCGTCGCGCCGGTGGCCTTGGCCCACTCATCCGGCCCGCCGAGCTCCTGGATGAGGTCGAGTGCGGCGCCGGCCGAGCGGGTGTCGTTCCACAGCAGCGCGTCGCGGACCACCTGCCCGTCGGCGTCGAGGGCGACCATGCCGTGCTGCTGGCCGCCGACGGCGATCGCGTCGACGTCGTCGAGGCCGCCCGCGTCGGCGACGGCGGTCTGCAGGGCGTCCCACCAGTGGGCGGGCGCGATCTCGGTGCCGTCAGGGTGGGAGGCGCGCCCGGTGCGCACGAGGGCGCCCGTCTCGGCGTCGCGGATGACGACCTTGCAGGACTGGGTGGACGAGTCCACCCCGGCGACGAGCGGCATGCGGACATCCTTCGCAGGTGGGAAAGGCTGTGGAGGTGGGAATCGAGGGGGGACAGGCAGACCCGGCGACCGTGCGGGACGGTCGCCGGGTCCAAGGTGCTGCTGGGTCAGCGGGCGCCGAGAGCGTGCTCGAGCGCGAGCTGGTTGAGGCGCACGAAGTCGAAGCCGCGGGCGGCCACCGCGTCGACGTCGAGCTCCTCGTAGGCGGACGGGTCGTTGAGCAGGTCGGCCAGCGTCTCGCCCTCGGCGAGGGTCGGCTGGGCCAGCTCGAGGACGCCGGACGCCTCAAGCGCCGCCTGCACCTCGGGGTCCTCGCGGAACGCCTTGGCGCGCTCCTTGAGGATCAGGTAGGTGCTCATGTTCGCGGCAGCCGAGGCCCACACGCCGTCGAAGCTCTCGGTGCGCGAGGGCTTGTAGTCGAAGTGGCGCGGGCCGTCGTAGCGCGGGCCGCCCGACGGGAAGCCGTTCTCGATCAGGTCGACGGTGGCGAAGGCGGAGAACAGGTCGCCGTGGCCGAAGACGAGGTCCTGGTCGTACTTGATGGACCGCTGGCCGTTGAGGTCGATGTGGAAGAGCTTGCCCGCCCACAGCGCCTGGGCGATGCCGCCCGTGTAGTTCAGGCCGGCCATCTGCTCGTGGCCCGTCTCCGGGTTGAGGCCGACGATGTCGCCGTGCTCGAGCTGGGCGATGAAGCCGAGCGCGTGGCCGACGGTGGGGAGCAGGATGTCGCCGCGGGGCTCGTTGGGCTTGGGCTCGATCGCGATGCGCAGCGAGTAGCCCTTCTCCTTGATGTAGGCGGCGACGGTGTCGATGCCCTCGGCGTAGCGGTCGTGCGCGGCCTTGAGGTCCTTGGCCGAGTCGTACTCGGCGCCCTCGCGGCCGCCCCACATGACGAACGTGTCGGCGCCGAGCTCGGCGGCCAGGTCGACGTTCCGGATGACCTTGCGCAGGCCGTAGCGGCGCACGCGGCGGTCGTTCGAGGTGAACGCGCCGTCCTTGAAGATCGGGTGGCTGAAGGTGTTGGTCGTGACCATCTCGACCGTGATGCCGGTGTCGGCCAGCGCCTGCTTGAAGCGGGCGAGGATGCGGTCGCGCTCGGCGGCGTCGGAGCCGAACGGCACCACGTCGTCGTCGTGGAACGTCACGTGCGCGGCGCCCAGCTCGGCGAGATTGTGCACGGACTCGACCGGGTCGAGCCAGCCGCGGGTGGCCGAGCCGAACTGGTCCTGGGCGTTCCAGCCCACGGTCCAGAGGCCGAAGGAGAACTTGTCTGCGGGGGTGGGCGTGCGCACCATCGGGTTCACTCCTCATCGAGAGCACTGCGGGTTTGTCTTGTGGATGAACTTATCGCCGCGACCGGCTAGGGTCAACCGCATGACCGAGCCCGGCGGCGCGCCCGCGACGACCGCCCGCCGCCGCGCGCCGGCGCGCCAGGGCAGCCTCCGCGAGCACAACCTGGCCCTCGTGCTGCGGCACGTCCTGGACGCCGCCGGGCCCGCCGGCGGCGCCGCGCCGTCCCGCGC
>JAEWGQ010000265.1 GCA_023388235.1 Actinomycetes bacterium
GGCGCGCAGGGCGCCGGCCCGGCCGAGCTGGCCGCGGTGTTCGGCGACGCGCGCGCGGCGGTCCTGGCGTCGTCCTCGCGCGGCGTGCTGGCCGCCGGGCCGTCGGTCGCCGGGCTGCGCGAGGGGGCGCTGCGGGCCGCGGAGGAGGCCGGCGCCGCGCTGCGCTGAGGCACCGGGCTCGCCGACACGCTGCCGGAACGTGCCGCCGCGCGCATACCGTGCCATCCTCGGGAGATGGGGTCCTCACCGGTTCCGGGGCGCTGACGCACCGGGCACGCGGATCGCGTATGTTCCATGTCCCTGCCTCCCGACAGTGATGAGAAGGTGACTCACGTGGCACTTCCGACTCTCACCCCCGAGCAGCGCGCCGCGGCGCTCGAGAAGGCCGCCGCCGCCCGCCAGGCACGCGCGGAGGTCAAGAACCGGCTGAAGTACTCGCAGGGCTCGCTGTCCGAGGTGATCGCCCAGGGCCAGAAGGACGAGACCATCGGGAAGCTCAAGGTGCTCGCGCTGCTCGAGTCCCTCCCCGGAGTGGGTAAGGTCAAGGCGCGCCAGATCATCACCGAGATCGGCATCTCGGAGACCCGCCGGGTGCGCGGCCTCGGCCCGCACCAGGTGAAGGCGCTCGTCGACCGGTTCGGGTGAGCCGGCGGCACGTCCCGTCCCCGGCCCGCTGAGGGCCGCACAACTCCAGGAGCACCAGACCGCATGACGACGCCGCGCGCCCGGCTGACCGTCCTCGCCGGACCGACCGCCGTCGGCAAGGGCACCGTGTCCGCCGACCTGCGGGCCCGGTACCCGCAGGTCTGGCTGTCGGTGTCCGCCACCACCCGGCCCCCGCGGCCGGGCGAGGTGGACGGCCTGCACTACCACTTCGTGTCGCCCGAGGAGTTCGACGCGATGGCGGCGGGCGGCGAGCTGCTCGAGTGGGCGCTGGTGCACGGCAGGAACCGCTACGGCACCCCCCGGCGGCCGGTCGAGGAGCGGCTGGCCGCCGGGGAGCCCGCCCTGCTCGAGATCGACCTGCAGGGCGCGCGCCAGGTGCGGCGGACCATGCCCGACGCGCAGTTCGTGTTCCTGGCCCCGCCGTCGATGGAGGAGCTCGTGCGCCGCCTCGTCGGGCGCGGCACCGAGGACGCCGAGGAGCGCGCCCGCCGGCTCGCGACCGCGGAGGTCGAGATGGCGGCCGAGTCCGAGTTCGACCACGTGATCGTCAACGACGACGTGCGCCGCGCCACGGACGAGCTCGTCGCCCTGATGGGCCTGCCGGTCGCGGTAGACTGACCGCTAGTCCCCACCTCGACCTCAGGAGCCACCGTGTCCGGAACCGTCGCCGAGCCCATCGGCATCACCGACCCGCCGATCGACCGCCTGCTCGACCGCGCGGACTCCAAGTACGCGCTGGTGATCTACTCGGCCAAGCGCGCGCGCCAGATCAACGCCTACTACTCGCAGCTCAACGAGGGCCTGCTCGAGTACGTCGGCCCGCTGGTGGAGACCCGCCCGCAGGAGAAGCCGCTGTCCATCGCGATGCGCGAGATCGACGCGGGCCTGCTGACGGTCACCGCGAACGAGGCCTGAGACCGGGACGGACGTGCGCGTCGTCCTGGGCGTCGCGGGCGGCATCGCCGCCTACAAGGCGGCGCACCTCCTGCGGCTGCTGACCGAGGCCGGGCACGACGTGCGCGTCGTGCCGACCCGCGCGGCCCTGGAGTTCGTCGGGCGCGCCACCTGGGAGGCGCTGTCGGGCCACCCCGTGACGCCCGAGGTGTTCGAGGACGTCCCCGAGGTCGCCCACGTCCGGCTCGGCCGGCAGGCGGACCTCGTGGTCGTCGCCCCCGCCACCGCCGACCTGCTCGCGCGGGCGGCGCACGGGCGTGCCGACGACCTGCTCGCCGCGACCCTGCTCACGGCGACGTGCCCGGTGCTCATGGCCCCGGCGATGCACACCGAGATGTGGCAGCACCCCGCCACCCGGGCCAACGTCGCCACGCTGCGCGAGCGGGGCGTGCACGTGCTCGACCCCGACTCCGGGCGCCTGACGGGCGCGGACTCCGGGCCCGGCCGGCTGCCGGAGCCCGAGGCCATCGCCGCCGCCGCCCTCGCCCTCGTGGACGCCGAGGGCAAGCCGCGGGCCACCGACCTCGCCGGGCGCACCGTCGTGGTGTCCGCGGGCGGCACCCGCGAGCCGCTGGACCCCGTGCGGTTCCTCGGCAACCGCTCGTCCGGCCGGCAGGGCGTCGCGCTCGCCCGCACCGCCCTCGCGCGCGGCGCCCGGGTCACGCTGGTCGCCGCGAACCTCACCGTCCGCCCGCCCGCCGGCGTGCACGTCGTGCCGGTCGAGACGACCGCCCAGCTCCGCGACGCGGTGCGCGCCGCAGCCGCCGACGCCGACGTCGTCGTCATGGCCGCCGCCGTCGCGGACTTCCGGCCCGCCGTGGACGAGGCGCACAAGATCAAGAAGCAGGCCGACGGCTCCGTCCCGCCGCTCGCGCTCGTGCAGAACCCCGACGTGCTGGCCGGGCTCGTCCGCGACCCCGTGCGGCCCGGGCAGGTCGTCGTCGGGTTCGCCGCCGAGACCGGGGACGCCGACGGCGACGTGCTGCACCACGGCCGGGCCAAGGCCCGGCGCAAGGGCGCGGACCTGCTGGCCGTCAACGAGGTCGGCGCCGGCCGCGGCTTCGGCACCGCCGACAACGCCGTCACCGTGCTCGACGCCGCCGGCGAGGTCGTCGCCCGCGTCGAGGGCAGCAAGGACGCCGTCGCGGACGGGCTCTGGGACGCGGTCGTCGTGCGGCTGGACCGCTGAGGGCCGATAGCCTGTGGGCATGACCGCCGACATGCGCCTCTTCACGTCCGAGTCCGTGACCGAGGGTCACCCGGACAAGGTGTGCGACCAGATCTCCGACGCGATCCTGGACGCGATCCTCGAGCAGGACCCGACGGCGCGCGTGGCCGTCGAGACCATGGTGACCACCGGGCTCGTGCACGTCGCCGGCGAGGTCACGACCAGCGCGTACGTCGAGATCCCGCAGATCGTCCGGCAGGTCGTCCGCTCGATCGGCTACACGTCGTCCGAGATCGGCTTCGACGCCGACTCCTGCGGCGTGTCCGTGTCCATCGGGCAGCAGTCGCCCGACATCGCGCAGGGCGTCGACAAGGCGCTCGAGTCCCGCGAGGACGCCTCCGACCACGACCCGCTCGACCTGCAGGGCGCCGGCGACCAGGGGCTGATGTTCGGCTTCGCGTCGGACGACACCGACAGCCTGCTGCCGCTGCCGATCTGGCTCGCGCACCGCCTCGCCGAGCGCCTCGCGCTGGTGCGCAAGGAGGGCATCGTCCCCGACCTGCGCCCCGACGGGAAGACGCAGGTCACCGTCGGCTACGAGGGCGACCGGGCGGTCCGCCTCGACACCGTCGTGCTGTCCACCCAGCACGGCCCCGACGTCCACCTCGAGGCGGGCCTCGCGCCGGCCATCGCCGCCGAGGTCGTCGCGCCCGTGCTCGCCGACGCCGGCCTGGACCTCGACGTCAGCGACTACCGCCTGCTCGTCAACCCCACCGGTCAGTTCGTCGTCGGCGGCCCCCAGGGCGACGCCGGCCTCACCGGCCGCAAGATCATCGTCGACACCTACGGCGGCATGGCCCGGCACGGCGGCGGCGCGTTCTCCGGCAAGGACCCGTCGAAGGTCGACCGGTCCGCCGCGTACGCCATGCGCTGGGTCGCGAAGAACGTCGTCGCGGCCGGCCTGGCCCGCCGGTGCGAGGTGCAGGTCGCCTACGCGATCGGCAAGGCGCACCCCGTCGGGCTCTACGTCGAGACCTTCGGCACCGGCACCGTCTCCGACGAGCAGCTGACCGGCGCCATCCGCGAGGTGTTCGACCTGCGGCCCGCCGCGATCATCCGCGACCTGGACCTGCTGCGCCCGATCTACCGGAAGACCGCCGCGTACGGGCACTTCGGCCGGGCGCTGCCCGAGTTCACCTGGGAGCGCACCGACCGGGTGGACGCCCTGCGCGCGGCCCTCTCCTGACGCACGTGGCGGACGCCGCGCCGCCGCCCGGGGGCACGGGGGCGGCCGGGGGGACGGTGGTGGCCGGCACGACGGGCGCCGCCGGGGGGTCCGCGAGCCCCGGGACGCCCGAGCAGCCGGTCCTCGCAGGGCTCGACGCGCCCGTGCGCACCCCGCGGCGTCGCGCCCCGGCGCGGGACGTGGACGTCGAGCCCGCGGCGGACCTGCCCGTCGCGCGCGTGGCCGTCGAGCTGTCCCCGCCGCACCTGGACCGGCCGTTCGAGTACCTGGTGCCCGCGACCCTGGCGGACGCCGCGCGCCCCGGCACCCGCGTGAAGGTGCGGTTCGGCGCCCAGGACGTCGACGGCTACCTGCTCGAGCGCGTCGCCGAGGCGGAGCACGACGGGGCGCTCGTGCCGCTGCGGCGCGTCGTGTCGCCCGAGCCGGTGCTCACGGCCGAGGTCGCCCGGCTCGCCCGCGCGGTCGCCGACCGGTACGCCGGGACGCTGGCCGACGTCCTGCGCCTGGCCGTGCCCCCGCGGCACGCGCGCACCGAGGGGGAGGTGCCGCCCGCGGGT
>JAEWGQ010000292.1 GCA_023388235.1 Actinomycetes bacterium
CCGGCCGCCCGCCCGCGGGCCGCCCGCCGCGGCTCGCGCCGCCTCCCGGTCGTCCGCTGCCGCCCGCGCCGCCGCGTCCGCGGCCTCCGCCCTGTCCTGCTGCACTCATCACACGTCTCCTGTCGTACCGTCGGCCCCGTCGAGCCCGTCGAACGCGTCGATCTCGGGCAGGTACGGGGCGAGCGGGGGCAGCTCGTCGAGGTTCGTGAGGCCCATCCGCTCGAGGAAGTATCCCGTGGTCCGGTACAGCACCGCACCCGTGCCCGGATCCGTGCCCGCCTCGGCCACCAGACCGCGGGCCGTGAGCGTCCGCACGACGCCGTCCACGTTGACGCCGCGCACCCCCGAGACCTGCCCGCGCGTCACGGGCTGCCGGTAGGCGATGACGGCGAGGGTCTCGAGCGCGGCCTGCGTCAGCCGGGCGGTCTGCCCGTCCAGCACGAAGGCGCCCACGACCTGGTGGTACGCGGGCGCGGAGTAGATCCGCCAGCCCTCGCCGACCTGCCGCAGCTCGAACCCGCGCGGCCGGCCGCCGTGCTCGCCGCGGTACTCCTCGGCGAGCGTGCGCAGCAGGTCCACGACGTCGCCGGTCGGCAGGCCCAGCACGGTCGCGAGGCGCACGGCGGGCACCGGCTCGTCGGCGACCATGAGCACCGCCTCCAGCGCCGCGAGGGCGCCGCCGGGCAGGTCCGCGACGTCGAACGCGAGCTCCTCGGGCGCCGGGGGCAGCTCGCCCTCGGCCACCGTCGGACCGTCGCCGGGGTGCGCGCCGGCCCGCGGGATCGGCCCGCCGCCGGGGTGCGCACCGTCGTCCGCGCGCGGTCCGTCGTCCGCCCGTACCTCGTCCGGCGCGGGCGCCCCGCCCCGGTCCGCCGCCTCGTCCGTCATCCGTCGGTCCCCTCGTCCCGTGCCGCGCGCGCGTCCGGCGCGTTGCCGTCGTCCCCCGCGCCGCCGTCGTCGCGCACCCCGGCGGGCGCGCCGGGCGCGGGGTCGTCCTCGTCGAAGTCCGTCGCCACGGTCACGTCGCCGTCCTCGGTCCCGGTCCACCGGACCGTCAGCTCGCCGAGCGGGGTCACCTGGTCGAAGCCGACGGCCCCCTCCCGGAACAGCTCCAGCAGCGCGAGGAACCGCGCGACCACGACGAGCGTCGACCCGGCGTCCGCCGTCAGCGCCCGGAACGTCGCCGACCCCCCGTGCCGCAGCCGGTCCGCGAGCACCGCGGCCTGCTCCCGCACCGAGACGGCGGGCGCGTGCAGGTGGCTGAGGTCCACCCCCGGCGGTGCCGGCGGCGGGGCGAGCGCGCGGGCGGCCAGCGCCGCGAGCTCCTGCGGCCCGATCTGCCACACGAGCTCGGGCAGCATCGCGGCGAGCTGCGGCTCGAGCGCGACGGTGCGCGGGTACCGCTTGCCCTGCTCGGTCAGCCGGCGTCCGATGTCGGCCGCGACGACCTTGTACGCGCGGTACTGCAGCAGCCGCGCGAACAGCAGGTCGCGGGCCTCCAGCAGCTCCAGGTCCTCGGCGTCCTCCACGTCGCCCGCGGGCAGCAGGCGCGCGGCCTTGAGGTCGAGCAGCGTCGCCGCGACCAGCAGGAACTCGCTCGCCTGGCCGAGGTCCCAGGTCCGCCCGCCGTCCGCCGCGGACCGCTCCGCCGTCCGGATGTACGCGATGAACTCGTCCGTGACCGCGGCGAGCGCGACCTCGGTGATGTCCAGCTTGTGCTTGGAGATCAGCCCCAGCAGCAGGTCGAACGGTCCGGAGAAGTTCTCCAGGTGCACCTCGAAGGCGCTGGACCCGACGGGTGCGGCGCCGGCGTCCGGTGCGGCGGCGTCGGGCGCGGGCGCCTCAGGCGGCGTCGCCACGGGCGACGAGCTCCCGGGCCAGCTGCCGGTAGGCGTGCGCCCCCGCGTGCGTCGGCGCGTAGGTGGTGATGGGCTCCGCGGCGACGGAGGCGTCCGGGAACTTCACGGTCCGGCCGATGACGGTGTGCAGCAGCGTGTCGCCGAACGCCTCGTAGACCCGGGCGACGACCTCGCGGGCGTGCAGGGTCCGGGGGTCGTACATCGTGGCGAGGATGCCGTCGACCTCGAGGCGCGGGTTCAGCCGGTCGCGGACCTTCTCGATGGTCTCGACCAGCAGCGCGACGCCGCGCAGCGCGAAGAACTCGCACTCCAGCGGGATGAGCACGCCGTGCGCCGCGGTCAGGGCGTTCACGGTGAGCAGGCCGAGCGAGGGCTGGCAGTCGATCAGCACCACGTCGTAGTCGTCCAGGACGGGACGCAGCACGCGGGACAGGATCGACTCGCGGGCGACCTCCGAGACCAGCTGCACCTCGGCGGCGGACAGGTCGATGTTCGCGGGCAGCAGGTCCAGGCCGGGGATCTCCGTGGGCCGGATCAGGTCGGTGACGACGGCGTGCCGGTCGACCAGCAGGTCGTACACGGTGCGGTCGAGCTCGTGCGGGCTGGTGCCCAGGCCGACCGACGCCGCGCCCTGCGGGTCGAAGTCGACGATCAGCACGCGGCGGCCGTACTCGGCGAGCGCGGCGGCCAGGTTGATGGTGGTCGTCGTCTTGCCGACGCCGCCCTTCTGGTTGCACATCGCGATCACGCGGGCGGGGCCGTGCGCGGCGAGGGGCGCGGGGACGGGGAAGTCGGGCAGGGGCCTGCCCACCGGGTCGAGAACGGTCTCGGTCGTCTCCTCGCGTGCCACCCGCACAACCTACCGGAGCACCGGGCCTGCCCGGCGCCTGCCACACCGGTCAGGGAGCGGTCGCGGCGGTGCGCGCGGGGGCCGGGCGGCCGGTCCCCCGCCTGGCGCGCGGGTGGCTCGTCGCGTACACCTCGCGGAGCGTGTCGGGCGTCACCCGGGTGTAGATCTGGGTGGTGGTCACGGAGGCGTGGCCGAGCAGCTCCTGCACCACGCGGACGTCGGCGCCGCCCTGCAGCAGGTGCGTCGCGAACGAGTGCCGCAGCGTGTGCGGCGACACGTGCTCGGCGCCGGGCAGGCCCGCGCGCTCGGCCGCCGTCCGCAGCACCGCCCAGGCGCTCTGCCGCGACAGCCGGGCGCCGCGGGTGTTGAGGAACACGGCGGCCCCGCCGGACCCGGCCGCCGCCAGCGCCGGGCGCGACCGGACGAGGTACGCCTCCACCGCCTCCACGGCGTACGCCCCGACGGGCACGACGCGCTCCTTGCTGCCCTTGCCGAACAGGCGCACGGCGGCGCGGCCCTCGGTGAGGTCCAGGTCGTCGACGTCGAGGCCCACGGCCTCCGAGATCCGCGCCCCGGTGGAGTACACGAGCTCGAGCAGCGCGCGGTCGCGCAGGGGCACGGGGCCGTCGCCGAGGGACGCCGCCTCCAGCAGCCGCTCCACGTCGTCGGTGCTGATGGCCTTGGGCAGCGTCTGCGCCTGCTTCGGCGGCCGCACGGCGCGCGCCGGGTCGGTGGCGCTCAGCCCCTCCAGCACGCAGAACCGGTGCCAGCCCCGCACGGCCACGACCGCCCGCTTCGCCGAGGACGCCGACAGCACCGCCCGGCCGTCGCCGCCGGTCCGCACGGCGGTGAGGAAGTCCTCGACGTCCGCCTCGGCCACGTCGTCCACGCGGGTGCGCCCGGCCGCGGCCAGGTGCTCGGCGTACCGGTCCAGGTCGCGCCGGTAGGCCGCCAGCGTGTTGGCCGACAGGCCGCGCTCGACGGTCAGGTGCGCGAGGTAGCCGTCCAGGGCGGCGCGCAGGGCAGCGGGGACGTCGACGGGCGCCGTGCCGTCCGCCATCGCCGCCCTCCCGTGGGTCGCCTCGCCTAGAGCGGGAGGAACACGTCGACCGCCACCGCGACCGACAGCAGCGACAGGTACGTGATCGACCCGTGGAACACCGACATCGCGCGCAGCTTGCCGCGGCTCGGGTCCTGCGCGCGACGGTACAGCGCGATGGTCGACCAGAGGAACCACACGCCGAGACCGGTCGCCACGACCGCGTACACCCAGGTCATCCCGGCCACGGGGACGAGCAGCAGCGAGCAGGCGATCATCGCGACGGTGTAGGCGATCATCTCCTTCGCGACCTTCGACTCCGCGGCCACGACGGGCAGCATCGGCACGCCGGCGGCGGCGTAGTCCTTGCGGAACTTCATCGACAGCGGCCAGTAGTGCGGCGGCGTCCAGAAGAAGATGACCCCGAACAGCAGCACCGCCGCCCAGGACAGCCCGCCGGTCACCGAGGACCAGCCGATCAGGACCGGCATGCAGCCGGCCGCGCCGCCCCACACGATGTTCTGCGGCGTGCGCCGCTTGAGGATCATCGTGTAGCCGACGACGTAGATGAGGATCGCGGCGCCGGTCAGCAGCGCGGACGGCACGTTGACCACCAGCGCGAGCCACGCGAGCGACGCCACGCCGAGCAGCAGCCCGAACAGCAGCGCGGCGCGCGGGCTGATCTCGCCCGTGACCAGGGGCCGGCGCTTGGTCCGGTTCATCACCTGGTCGATGTCGCGGTCGAGGTAGCAGTTGAGGACGTTCGCCGAGCCGGCCGCCGCGGCGCCGCCGACGAGCGTGGCGAGCACGAGGCCGACCGGCGGGAACCCGCCCTGGGCCAGGATCATCGTCGGCAGCGTGGTGACGAGCAGCAGCTCGATGACGCGCGGCTTGGTGAGGGCGACGTACGCGCCGACCCGGCGGCGCAGCGTGCGCGGCCCGGCCGCGGCGGGGGTGCTGGGGTGGGGACGGGAGGACGCACCGGCGGGAGCGGCTGGGCTCATCGTGCGCACGCTCCGGTCCTCCGCCCGTGTCCTCGGTCCGCGGGTCCGCCCGCAGCTGGTCCTCGCCATCGTACGGCCCTTTCGGCAGCAGAGGGGGACGTCGGACGCATGGGACCTCGGTCCCAGAGGTGTGACGTCCGTCGCCCCACCGGGCCCGGCCTGTGGACGAACCGGCGATCCCCCAGCAGCGGGACTAGTCTCGAAGAGCACGCCCGGCAGACCGCACCTGACGCCGGGCGTGAGCGGCGCCCGGCCCCCCGACCGGGCCGCACGAGGAGTCGACGTCCCGGTCCGTGCGGGACGAGAAACGAGGTGGCAGGACGATGACTGAGGGCACCACGCCGCTCGACCGGGTGGCCGACGCCGGCGTCGCGGTCTGGCTGGACGACCTGTCCCGGGAGCGGCTGCGGACCGGGAACCTGGCGGACCTCGTGGCGCACCGCCGCGTGGTCGGGGTGACGACCAACCCCACGATCTTCGCGGGCGCGCTCGCGAAGGGCGACGCCTACGACGACCAGCTGCGGCAGCTCGCCGCGCAGGGCACCGACGTCGACGGCGCCGTCTTCGCGATCACCACGGACGACGTGCGCGAGGCCGCGGACGTGCTGCGCCCCGTGTACGACGCGACCGGCGGCGTCGACGGCCGCGTCTCGATCGAGGTCGACCCGCGCCTGGCGCACGACACCCAGGCCACCGTGGACTCGGCGCGCGCGCTGTGGTCGACCATCGACCGGCCGAACGTCTTCATCAAGATCCCCGCGACGCTCGACGGCCTGTCGGCGATCACCCAGGTGCTCGCGGACGGCATCAGCGTCAACGTGACCCTGATCTTCTCGCTCGAGCGCTACCGCGCCGTGCTCGAGGCGTTCCTCGCCGGGCTGGAGCAGGCCCGGGCGTCCGGGCACGACCTCGCGCCCATCGCGTCCGTCGCGTCGTTCTTCGTGTCCCGCGTGGACGCCGCCGTGGACCCGCGCCTGGACGAGATCGGCTCGCCCGAGGCGGCGGAGCTCCGCGGCCGCGCGGCCATCGCCAACGCGCGCCTCGCGTACGGCGTCTACGAGGAGGTCGTCGCGGGCGAGCGCTGGCAGGCGCTGGCCGCCGCCGGCGCGAAGCCGCAGCGGCCGCTGTGGGCCTCCACGGGCGTGAAGGACCCGGCGTACCCCGACACGCGCTACGTCGACGAGCTCGTCGTCGCCGGCGTCGTCAACACCATGCCGGAGGCCACGCTGCAGGCCGTCGCCGACCACGGGGACTTCCGCGGCGACACCGTCACCGGCACCCAGGACGAGGCGCGCCGCGTGGTCGAGGCCCTCGACGGCCTCGGCATCTCCATCGACGACGTCACCGACCGGCTCGAGCGCGAGGGGGTCGAGAAGTTCGAGAAGTCCTGGACCGAGCTGCTCGACACCGTGCGCGACGGCCTGGGCCAGGTGACCGCGTGAGGCCGGCGAAGGTCACGGCGGAGCACAACCCGCTCCGCGACCCGCGCGACCGGCGGCTCCCCCGCATCGCCGGCCCGTCCGGCCTCGTGATCTTCGGCGTCACGGGCGACCTCGCCCGCAAGAAGCTGATGCCCGCGGTGTACGACCTGACGAACCGCGGGCTGCTCCCGCCCGGCTTCGCGCTCACCGGCTTCGCCCGGCGCGACTGGGAGGACCAGGACTTCGCGCAGATCGTGCACGACTCGGTCAAGGAGCACGCGCGCACCCCGTTCCGCGAGGCCACGTGGCGCCAGCTGTCCGAGGGCATCCGGTTCGTCCAGGGCACGTTCGACGACGACGACGCGTTCGACCGGCTGCGCAAGACGGTCGAGGACCTCGACGTCTCGCGCGGCACCGGCGGCAACCACGCGTTCTACCTGTCCGTCCCGCCGAGCGCGTTCCCGGTCGTCTGCCAGCAGCTCGCCCGGTCCGGGCTCTCGGAGTCCGCCGGCGACGCCTGGCGGCGCGTCGTCATCGAGAAGCCGTTCGGGCACGACCTGCAGTCCGCCCGCGAGCTGAACGACGTCGTGTCGAGCGTGTTCCGGCCGGACGACGTGTTCCGGATCGACCACTACCTCGGCAAGGAGACGGTGCAGAACCTGCTGGCGCTGCGCTTCGCGAACCAGCTGTTCGAGCCGATCTGGAACGCCAACTACGTCGACCACGTGCAGATCACGATGGCCGAGGACATCGGCGTCGGCGGCCGGGCCGGGTACTACGACGGCATCGGCGCCGCCCGCGACGTCATCCAGAACCACCTGCTGCAGCTCCTCGCGCTCACCGCGATGGAGGAGCCCGTGACGTTCGACGCGCACGACCTCACCGCGGAGAAGATCAAGGTCCTGTCCGCCGTGCGCCTGCCGAAGGACCTCGGCAAGCACACCGCGCGCGGCCAGTACGCCGCCGGCTGGCAGGGCGGCGAGCGGGTCGTGGGCTACCTCGACGAGGGCGGCTTCGACCCCAACTCGACCACCGAGACGTTCGCCGCGATCCGCGTGGACGTGGACACGCGCCGCTGGGCCGGCGTCCCGTTCTACCTGCGCACCGGCAAGCGCCTCGGCCGCCGCGTCACCGAGATCGCGGTCGTGTTCAAGCGCGCGCCGCACCTGCCGTTCGAGTCGACCGCGACCGAGGAGCTCGGCAAGAACGCCCTCGTGATCCGCGTACAGCCCGACGAGGGCGTCACCCTGCGGTTCGGCGCGAAGGTCCCGGGCACCGCGATGGAGGTCCGCGACGTCACGATGGACTTCGGCTACGGCCACGCGTTCACCGAGTCCTCCCCGGAGGCCTACGAGCGCCTGATCCTCGACGTGCTGCTCGGCGACCCGCCGCTGTTCCCGCGGCACGAGGAGGTCGAGCTGTCCTGGAAGATCCTCGACCCGATCACGTCGTACTGGGCGAGCAAGGGCAAGCCCGAGCCCTACCGCGCGGGCACCTGGGGGCCGGAGTCGGCCGACCGCATGCTGGAGCGCGACGGACGATCCTGGAGGCGACCGTGATCATCGACCTGCCGAAGACCACCACCCGCGACATCAACAAGCGGCTGGTGCAGGAGCGCGACGAGGGCGGCGCCGTCGCCCTCGGCCGGGTGCTCACCCTCATCATCGACGTCGGCCCGCACGACCCCGAGGACGCCATCGCGGCCGCGAACGACGCGTCCCGCGAGCACCCGTGCCGGGTGATCGTCCTCACCGAGGAGCGCCCCGGCGAGGACTCCGAGCTCGACGCCCAGATCCGCCTCGGCGGCGACGCCGGCGCGAGCGAGGTCGTCCTGCTGCACCCGTCGTCCGCCCAGGCGCGGCACCTGGACACCCTGGTGCTGCCGCTGCTGCTGCCCGACGCCCCGATCGTCGCGTGGTGGCCGTACGACGTGCCGAAGAACCCGTCGCAGCACCCCATCGGGCAGCTCGCCCGGCGCCGGATCACCGACAGCACCGAGTGCGCCCGGCCGGCGCGCACCCTGCACCAGCTCGCCGAGACGTACGCGGAGGGCGACACCGACCTCGCGTGGACCCGCACCACCCTGTGGCGCGGGCTCATCGCCGCGACCCTCGACCAGCCGCCGTTCGAGCCCGTGCAGCGCGCCGTCGTGTCCGGCGAGAGCACCCACCCGTCGGTCGACCTCATGGCCGCCTGGCTCGGGTACGCGCTGAACTGCCCGGTCGAGATCGAGCGCCAGGCCGACGCGCCCGCCATCACGCAGGTCCGGCTCGACCGGAAGTCCGGACCCATCGTGCTGGACCGCCCCGACGGCAAGACCGCCGCGCTCCGCCAGCCCGAGCAGCCCGAGCACCGGATCGCCCTGCCGATCCGCCGGCTGCGCGAGTGCCTGGCCGAGGAGCTGCGCCGCCTCGACGCCGACGAGGTCTACGGCGAGGTGCTCCGCAAGGGCCTGACGAAGGTGGGCGCGTGACCGGCGCGCCGCGCACCGTCCTGGTGCACCCCGACGCCACCGTCCTCGCGGAGGCCACCGCCGCCCGGCTGCTGACCCGGCTGGTCGACCTGCAGTCCGCGGCGGCCCCGGTGCACGTGGTGCTCACCGGCGGCACCGTCGGCATCCGCACCCTCGCGGCCGTCGCCGCCTCGCCCGTCCGCGCCGCCGTCGACTGGTCCGGCGTGCACCTCTGGTGGGGCGACGAGCGGTTCCTGCCCGACGGGGACCCCGACCGCAACGAGACCCAGGCGCGTGACGCCCTGCTCGACGCCCTCGGCGACGCGCTGCCCGCGGCGAACGTGCACCCGATGCGCCCGCTCGACGAGGCCGCCGGCATCGCCACGCCCGAGGACTCCGCCGCCGCGTACGCCGCCGAGCTCGCCGCGTTCGCCCCGGAGGGCGCCGACGTGCCGGCGTTCGACGTCCTCATGCTCGGCATGGGGCCGGACGGGCACGTCGCGTCGCTGTTCCCCGGCCACGAGGGCGTCACGGTCACCGGCGTCCCGACGGTCGGCGTGCACGGCTCCCCCAAGCCGCCGCCGCTGCGCGTGTCCCTGACCTTCGAGGCCATCCGCGCCGCCCGCGAGGTCTGGGTCGTCGCGGCGGGCGCCGAGAAGGCCGGGCCCGTCGCGTCCGCCCTCTCCGACGCCCCCGTGGACGTCACCCCCGCCGCCGGGGCGCGCGGCACCGAGGCGACGCTCTGGCTCGTCGACGCCGCCGCCGTCGCGGAGGTCGGCGCGGCCTGACCGCGACCC